>CAZFCJ010000157.1:0-6643 GCA_964517315.1 uncultured Anaerolineaceae bacterium
TTGAAACCCACTCCCTGAAACTCGCCGATCTTCTTGCCGAAGGCCTCGCGCTCCTCAGCGTAAGCCCGACTGGCTTCGTAAGCTGCCTCGGCCACACCCAAACCCTGGGCGGCGATCCCGATGCGGCCGGCGTCGAGGACCGTCATGGCGATCTTGAAGCCCTCGCCGTCCTCGCCCAAGCGGTTCTCCAGCGGGCAGCGGAAATCCTGAAAGTCGACTTCGCTGGTGGCCGAGGCGCGAATGCCGAGCTTGGGCTCCGTCTTGCCGCGGCTGAAGCCCGGCTCGTCGGTTTCCACGATGAAGGCGCTGATTCCGTCGTGGCCCTGTTCTGGATCGGTCATCGTGAATAGCAGGATGAAATCGGCCGCAGGGGCGTTGGTCACCCAGGACTTGCGGCCGTTGATCACGTATTCATCGCCCTCGCGGACGGCGCGGGAGCGCATCCCGGCGGCGTCCGAGCCGGACACGGGCTCGGTCAAGGAGTAGGCGGCGATGGATTCCCCGGAGGCGACGGGCACAAGATACTTCTGTTTCTGCTCCTCGGTTCCGAAACGCAGGAGCGCGTAGCAGAACAGCGAGTTATTGACCGACATGATCGTTCCGTGGGCAGCGTCGGCCTTGCAGATTTCCTCCAGCGCGAGCACGTAGGCCAGGGTGTCCATTCCCGCGCCGCCGTACTCCTCGGGCACCTCGATTCCCATGAACCCCATCTGGCCCATCGCGCGCACGGTTTCGAAGGGGAACTCGCCGCTCTCATCGAACTCAGCGGCGATGGGGGCAATTTCGTTCTGCGCGAAGTCACGGGCCGCCCCCTGGATCATGCGGTGCTCTTCAGTGAGCTCCAGATTGGGCCTGGACGCGGCCGCATTTGGGACCGCCATCACGCTTATCCTCCTGATCGTCCGGGTTTGAAAACCGGCGCGGATTATAGCATGCAGGCCGGAAGGGTCGCCTTGTACCGTCCAAACAATACGTAGGGGCCACCGCTGTGTGTCTCCCTTGTCCCTGGCGGTCGCTGGAAACCGCGTCGCTGTCTCGGATTGCGGCCGGATCCGGTTGACGGCCGAGTGCACCACAGTTCAGCCGGATCAGCGCTGGAGGCGCTCGGACTTTGACCGGCCCAGCGGCAGTAGGTACAATTTGCGACGTGGACTTGCCAAGGAGTTAACCGTGCCTGCATCTCATGACTCAGAATCCGACAGCCCCATCACCCCCAGCGTCTTCGACCACCTGGTCGAATTGGCCCAGTTCGAGCTCTCCGAACAGGAAGCCTCCTACCTGAGGCGAGAGCTGAACGGCCAGCTGCGGGCCATCCGACAGCTGGAGGCGATTGAAGTCGATGAGGACGTGCCCATCACCTCCCACGGCGTCCCGTATCCGGCGGAGATCCGCCCGGAGGTGCGTGGTGATGTGGCGCGCAAGAGCGAATTGGCGGATGAGATCTTGTCCGGCGGACCCGAAACGGAGGACCGCTATTTTGTGGTGCCCGACATCCCCCATGAGGAGCTGCCGTGAGCGGGCTCGCCGACCTGCCGGCCCGGGAGCTGGCCCGGCTCGTACGGGGCGGGGAGGTCACCGCCGTGGAGGCGGTGGAGGCGGCATTGGCTCGCATTCGGGCCGTGGATGGCCCCCCGCCGTCGGCTGAGGGAGGGGATATCCGTAAGTCTGGCGATGAGCTGCACGCCTTCATTACGGTGACGGGAGAGCGGGCCCTGCGCCGGGCAGAGGCGGTGGATCGCAAGCTGGTGGCGGGTGAGGACCCCGGTCCGCTCGCCGGCGTGCCGCTGGCGGTCAAAGATATTTTCTGTGTGCAGGGAACACCCTCGACCGCCGGCTCCAGAATTCTTGCCGACTTCGTGGCGCCGTACACGGCGACTCCCGCCGCGCGGCTGGAGGCGGCCGGGGCGGTCACCGTGGGCAAGGTTAATTTGGATGAGTTCACTTTTGGCTCGTCCAACGAATCGAGCGCCTTTCAGCCTTCGCCAGTCAACCCTTGGGAATCGACTCGCGTGCCGGGCGGTTCGTCCGGGGGCAGCGCCGCGGCGGTGGCCACGGGCGAAGCGCATCTCTCGTTGGCCACCGACACGGCCGGCTCCATCCGCCAGCCGGCCGCGTTCTGCGGCGTGGTGGGATTGAAGCCGACCTACGGTCGGGTTTCGCGCTACGGTCTGATCGCGTTCGCCTCGTCATTGGATTGCCCCGGCCCGATCGCTCGTGACGTGACCGACGCTGCACTGGCGCTGCAGGTGATGGCCGGCCGCGATCCGAGCGACTCGACCACTGCAGCGGTGCCGGTTCCGGACTTTTCGGAAGCCGTCGAAGGAGGAATCGATGGCCTGCGCATCGGACTCTCGCCCGATTACTTTCGCATCGTCGCTCCAAGCGCCGGCGACGGGAAGATCCAGGAGCAGGCCGTCGGGCCGGCGATCGAAGCGCGGGTGCGGGAGGCGGCCGAGCAGTTGGCCCGGCGAGGCGCGGAGATCGTCGAAGGCGTCCCCATGCCCAACACGCGCTACGGGATTCCGGCCTATTTTGTGATCTCGCGCGTCGAGGCCGCCTCCAACCTGCACCGCTACGACGGGGTCAAGTACGGCTATCGTCACCCCGGGGCGGTTGAGGACCTGACCGAGATGTACCGCAAGACTCGCGGAGCGGGGTTCGGGACCCAGCCCAAGCTGCGCATCCTGATGGGGATGTACGTGTCGGCCGAACAGTACGAGATGGCCTACTACGAGAAAGCACTACGAGTGCGCAGCCTAATCCGCCGCGATTTCGAGCGTGCGTTCGACCCCGAAGGCGACTATCGGCTCGACGCCCTGCTCACCCCGACCACCCCCACAACCGCATTTCCGCTGGGCAGCGTGTACGGCGACTCGGTCCTGATGCAGTACGCGGACCTGCTCACAGTCCCCGCCAACCACGCCGGCGTACCGGGGCTATCGCTGCCGGCCGGTTTCGACGATGAAGGGCTGCCCATCGGGATCCAGTTGCTGGGCCCCGATTTCGAAGAGGCGAGCCTGCTGCGGATCGGTCGAGCGTATGAACGCGCCACCGAGGATGCACCATGGCGCGAGGCTCGGCCCAAGGTTGTAGCGGCGCAGTAGCGGGGCTATTGGCGGTCATTGGACCCTCCATCTCCATCGTAGACGGAGCAGCCGTGAGCTGAGAGGTAGGGCTGAGTGTTCCCTCTCACCGCGCTTGCGTCCATGGGGGAAACGAACCTTTGCAGCATCGACCGGCCGGTCGCAACGACCGGGTTCGGATCTCCCGCCAGTACCGGCGCCGATGGAATATGTTCCCCGGGGGGGGGTCGATCTCAAGCGTGGGTCTCTTCACTTCAGACCCTCGCCGCTCTTGGGTGCGATCAGACGTGCATAGGTCGGGGCCGAATCGAAATCCCCCACCTGAAGAGGGTGGGGGATCGCGATCCCGCGGCGGCCCGTGTCAGGCGGACATCGCCTCGGTCCATAGCTGCTGCAGATCCTCGGGCAGCATCTGGAAGATGTCTTCCATCTCGCCCTCGGAAATCCGCTGTTGCAGCACGGTCAAGACGGCCCGCAGCGCGTCGGTCGGTGGGATGTTCGTGACCTGGGGTCCCATCTGCTCGGTCAGATAGTCGAGGAATTCGTCTCTCTGGCGGATGGTGACGGGCACGTTCGCCGGAGTCCACCCGTCGAAGAAGACCCCTCGGATCATCAGCGGGAGTTGGGCGCTCAGGTTGGCCGCTTCCTGCACGGTGAGCCGGTCGCGCAGGGTATGCAGAACCGATCGCAGGGCGGTGTAACCGTACTGACGTCTCTCGTGGCCCAGCTCACCGGCGATGTCGTCGATCCAGCCGATGCTCTTCTGGATCGAACTGTCGAAGACGTCAAGTCCAGTGTTCGTCACTTCAGATTTCTCTTTCTCTATTCGCTACTTTACTTCCTCTATCTCGATTATAGCGACTGGAGATGAGCGCCAATATGTTGTTAAACGACAAACTCGCGCCGCTCCGGTATAATCGACCTGATTTCCACTTCCTGTGCCGCCGGCGACTCGACCCGACCCATGCCCGAATACGAAGCCGTGATCGGCCTCGAAACGCATATTCAATTGAACACCGCGAGCAAGATCTTCTGCTCTTGTTCAGCGGATTCGTGGACCGATCCGCCGAACAGCAATGTCTGCCCCGTGTGTACCGGACTGCCGGGCGTGCTCCCCTCGCTTAACAGCGCCGCGCTCGACAAGGCCGTGACCCTGGCCCTGGCGGTGGAGGCCGATCAGGTGCAGCCGGTTTCGTACTTCGCCCGCAAGAACTACTTCTACCCCGACCTTCCCAAGGGCTACCAGATCAGCCAATACGACGAGCCGCTGGCGCTCGGCGGCCACCTCGACATCCCGGTGGACGGGCAGACCGTGCGCGTGCGCATCGCCAAACTGCACCTGGAAGAGGATGCGGGGAAGACGATTCGGGAAGACGCTCGCCGTCTGATCGATTTCAACCGCTGCGGCGTTCCGCTTGTGGAGATGGTCACCGAGCCGGATCTACACAGCGCGGGACAGGCGGCGCAATACTTGATCCGGCTGCGCCAACTGCTGCGTTGGCTGGATATCTCCGAAGGGGACATGGAGAAGGGGCAGCTGCGCTGCGACGCCAATGTGTCCATCCGACCAAAAGGCAACGCCGACCTGCTGACGAAGACGGAGATCAAAAACGTGAACTCGATCGACGCGGTGCGACACGCAGTCCAAACCGAGATCAAGCGCCAGATCGCAGCCGTCGAGAGCGGAGAGATCGTAGAACCGTGGACGCTTGACTGGGATGAGGACACGGGAACGCTGCGCAAGATGCGCACGAAAGAGACCGAGGCGGACTACCGATACTTTCGGGAGCCGGACCTGCTGCCGATTGAAGTCGACCGCGCCCGATTGCGCGAGCTGGCGGGCCGCATGCCTGAGCTCCCGCTGCAGCGCAGGGCGCGCTTCATCGATCAATACGAGCTTCCCCCTTACGACGCCGAGATCTTGACCGAGGAGCGCTCACTCTCCGTATATTTCGAGCAGACTGTGCGGGCCTCGAGCGTGGAGCCCAAGGTCGTATCCAACTGGTTGATGAATGACGTCATGGCGCTGCTGCGCGAGCGAAACCTGATGGCGGGCGAACTGACGCTGCGCCCGCAGCATTTGGCCCAGATTCTGGAACTGCTCGAGGCCGAAACGATCAACACGCCGACCGCCAAAGAGCTGCTGGAAAAAGTCCAGGAAAGCGGCCGCGACCCGGCAGCGATCGTCGAAGAGCAGGGCTTGGCGCAGGTCTCCGATCAGGACGAGCTGGAAAACTTGGCCCGGCAGATTTTGTCCGAGAACCCCGAGCAGGTGGAGACCTATCGGGGCGGCAAGACCGGTGTGCTGGGTTGGTTCGTGGGACAAGTCATGAAGGAGACCGAGGGCAAGGCCAATCCCCAGCTCGCTAAGCGGATCCTTGGAGATCTGCTCGAAGGTTAATTTTCTTCTTTTACCTCCTTTCTGTGCAGCTTCGATGGATCGTTCGATAGCCCTTCGCCCCGCCCGCGAGGGCGACGCGCCGGAGATCGGCCGCCTCGTGCGCCGTGCCAAGCTCAACCCCACTGGATTGGATTGGAAGCGATTCACGGTGGCTGAGGACGCCCGCGGGAACGTGGTGGCGTGCGGTCAGATCAAACCGCACCGGGATGGAACGCTGGAGCTGGCCTCGCTCGTCGTCGAACCGCGCCTGCGGGGCGAGGGCCTCGGACGCCGGCTTATCGAAGCGTTGCTCGAGGGCGTCAGCCAACCGCTGTGGTTGATGTGTCGCTCCTCGCTCGTTCCTCTGTACGAGCGCTTCGGCTTTGAAGAGGTGGGGCCGGACGACCATCAGCCACGCTACTTTCGCCGGGTCCGTCACCTCGCCAGTGTGTACCATTTTCTGCGCGGCACCGGTGAGTACCTGGCGGTGATGTGCCGGGGGCCGGGGGACCGCCCGGGATCCGGATCGGAGGGGGCTTAGGGCCCATATCGTCCCTCGTCCTCCGATCACGCTCCGAGGCGCCGTAGGGCCGATCGGCCGGTCGACCCTACGCGAATATTATGGGGAGATGGACCTTCATGGGCGATCCTTCGGATAGCTGAACCGTATGGCTTTGCGACGGTGGAGCGAATCAAGGGGCCGACGGCACGGCGAAATCGTAGGGGATGAAATCGCCGGTGGGCGCGACGAGCTCTATGGTGGATCCATCCAGCGTCCCTCGGCGCAGCGTCCACGCACCGCGACTTCCGCTCAAGACGAAGAATGAATCGTGGCCAACCCAGCGCAGGTCGGTGCCCTCCACCAGCGGCCGGGGTGGCCCTGCGACGCTCCCCAGCTGAATTTCGGCGGGTGTGCCCCTTCCGTATACGAAGTGGCTCCCTGAGGGGTTCCAGCTGATCCAATTCAGGTCGCCCGTGGCGTAGGAAGTTACATCGCCGCCGAGCGGGGAGAGGTGGAGGTCAAGCCCAGAGTCGATCCTGCGCGGCACGACGACATGCGCGAAGTCCGGCGCGATGACGCTGCCGGCGCCGTGCTGGCTGAAGAAAAAATCACCGTTGTACGTCGCCACTTCGGTGGCGCTGCCGTCGAGGGCGATGCGCCATGCGGTGCCGGTCGGTG
>CAZFCJ010000158.1:0-6599 GCA_964517315.1 uncultured Anaerolineaceae bacterium
CTGCGTATTCGTATGGAATTAGAAGCGATGATCTGCGGGTCGCCGGTTCCCTTCGGGTGGGCTCAGGACTGGCTCCTCCGACCCCCGCTACCTAGACACGACGAAATACACTCGGAAGGGTGATTGCTCATTTTGACTGATGGGCGAAGCTGGTCGATGTAGGGATCGAACCGGGGAGCCGCAGCTAGCGCACAGGGCAGGTCTCTTCGTAAGGCTCTCCGGGGAAGTAGACTTCCCATTCCGTCTCGCTCAGATTGCGGCCGGCGCGCTGGCAGGCAGTAGATATTTGATCCTCGATGGACTCGGGAATCTGGGCGATGCTACCGCCTGTGTGGACCGTGTACCTCCAGAGAAACGCGTCCAAGTTGCCGCCCAGGATCGCGATATGCTCACCACTCGCGCTGAAGTCGACTTGGCTCAGGTCAACGCCGAACTCGAGGGGCTCGGCCAGCAGGTCCCTGGTCTCCGTATCCCAGACGAAAGCGTTGCCGCTCCCAGCCGCGGAGGCGTCCACAGCGGCGAGCAGCCGCCCCTCCGGGCCAAAGGCTACGCGGTTCACACCGCCGGGGTTGCCCCGCAGCGGCTCGCCCAATGCCTCCCCACTGCGCCAATCCCAAAGCCAGATCTCCCCTGCATGACATTGGCCGGTGTTCACATCGCCTTCGGCGCAGCCGCCGCCGGCGAGGATGCTCTCCGTGGGATGGAATCCGATCCCGGCGATGGGCAGGTTGGGCCCGGAGAGCGGCTCTCCGAGCGGCTCACCCGAAAGCGGATCCCACAAGTATACGGGCCCTTCGATCGTTCCTCTTGCGGCCAGCTCACCGTCCGGGCTGAGGAAGGGCCTGCCGAAAAATGCTCCCTCGGGTCCTTCTGCGGGTTCGCCAAGCGCTGTTCCCGTCTCGAGGTCCCAAACACGGCTCACCTGGCTTCCCGTGATGGAGACAAGTCTGGAGTGGTCCAGGAAAGCCAGGCTTACGATCGGGCCGCTGTGGGCCTCTTCGATAACCTGGAGCACCTCTCCGCTCGGCAGCTCCCAGAGCGCGATGTTTCCGTTGTCGTCGGCCCCTGCCAGAGACCCTCCATCGGGGCTGAACGTCATCGCCACGGGTGGGGAGATTTCGACCTCCCATTGCGATAGTAACTCGAGAGCGGCCTTGTCGTGGAGCTGAATGCTCTCATCAAGCGTTGCCAGGGCCAGCCGATCCCCCCTGGGGTTGAACGCCAGACTGATGACGTCGCCGCGTATGGCTTGGACCGCCACGCCAGCGCCGACGGTTTCCAGATTCCAGAGCACTATCGTGCCGTCCCCATGACCCGTCACAAGGCGCTCGCCGTCAGAAGTGAACCGGGCAGCCGATACCCCTGCACTGTAGCCGAAAAGCGGCGTCCCCTGCGGGCCGGCATCGAATCGGCGCCAGAGAAGTAGTGTCCCGGTGGCGTCGGCGGAGATAAGCTGCTCTCCCTGTGGGTCGAAGGACAGCGCCGTGATGCGCCCACTGTGACCCTGAAGGGGCGAGGATGATAACTCACCGGAGTCGACATCCCACAAGCGGAGCTGTCCTTCGACACCTCCGCTGACCACGGTGGTTTCATCCGGGCTGATGTCTACAGCGGTTACGCCGCCCGGATGAGCCGCTCTCTGGAGGATGATATGGTGCCTCTCTTCCACGTCCGCGAGTAAGATATCGCCGCGGAGCATTGTGCCCAACACGATCTTTTGCCCCGTTAGGTTGCCTCCGCCAGAGCCAATCGGGAGCTCGGATTTGAATTGAAACGGGCGGGTCACAGGGGTGCCTGAAGCCACGTCCCAGCTGCGAATCTGCGGCTCGGTGCAAGCCACGCTGCGCGGGCAGCTGAAGGAGGTGACTTGCTTTCCGTCTGGTGAGAATACGAAGTCGGCGACTGGCTGATCCTGGTCCACTGTTGCTTGGGAGAGTTTGTCGCCGCTCTCCAGCTCGTGCAGAGCGATCGTGCCATCCTCGTGGCCAACCGCCAGTGTATGATCGTCTGGGCTCACCTCTGCTCCGGTAATCCGAGGCCCATCGTCTCCCAATCCGTACATCAGCTCGTTGGACTCAAGATCCCATACGAGCAACTGGCGAGCGGAGATCGAAACGAGCCGGGTACCGGCCGGGTTGAGGTTGAGGTCGAAGACGGAGTCACGGTGGCCACGTAGAAAGGTCATATGGCCTGAACGCCTGAGTGAGGCGCGGAGTGAATCGCGCGCTTCCCCTGTGTCGGCAGACTGGATCGCCTCCACCCCCAGCAGGAGCGCCAGGTCGATCTCGTCGTTGACCGCCGAACTGGCCTGCACTGAAAGCTGGCGTGAGCGGGCGCGGCGGCCGGCGTCTCTCTCGGAAGCCGCTTGGCGCCATTGCAATGCGGCAAAGCCCGCCAGCACCAAAGTCAGTAGCAAACCCACGCCGAGACCGAAGAGCAAGCGGCGACGGCGGGATTCCCGATCCCTCTGCTGTCGATCATGCAGTGCGAGGCCGGCCTGAATGTATTCCTTTTCACGTGGGCTGAGTTCATCTGGGCGGCGTTCCAGCCAACCTTCTGCCTCTGTCAGCAGTGCGCCGCGCAGAAGCGCACCCTCGTCGCGGTGGCTATCTTCCCACTGGTCTTTGGCCGCCCGTAGACGCTCCTGCCAGAGACGGAACGCGCGGTCGGCCTCTATCCAGCCTCGAAGACGGTCCCAGCCGTGAATCAACGCCTCGTGAACGACTTCGACCGATTCGGTTCCGTCGGGAGTGCGCCCGGTCACTGCCAGGCGGGCGTCGGCTAATTTCTGAACCGCCTTCCAACCCGTTCCGCCGAGCTCCTCACGGGTGGCCAGCCTGCGAGTGTCCTCGGTGCCTTGCCCGGGCTGCACCAGCTGGACCAGGACTTGCCGAATTCGCTGCTGATCCTCCGGAGCCAGGCTGGCGTATACTCGCTCCGCGTGATAGGCGAGTGCCCCAGACACGCCCCCAATGTCCCCGTACCCTGCATGGGTTAGCATCGGCCCATCGCGCTGCTCCCACATCGCTGTCAGTGCGAACTGCAGCAGCGGTAACCGACCGGGAGCCCGTGCGAGGTCGGCCAGAATGCGGTCGACGAGCCCGGGTTCAAATTCCACGCCCGCTTGGCGAGCGGGCAGCCGGATCGCCCGCTCAACTTCTTTATCCGTCATGGGACCGAGCTTGAGGTCGGTGTCCTGCAAAGCATCGGCGAACCGGCGGTGGCTGAGAGCCTGGCTCAGGAAGTCGGCGCGTAGGGTCAGCGCGACCACGATCCGAGGCTGTGTTCGAGTCCGGCGGCTTGGTTCGAGCATTGTGTCAACATATCTGAGTCGCCGGTCGGCGTCCGAACAAAGCGTATACAGCTCCTCGAACTGATCGACGACCAGCAGTACATGCGAAGTCGTTTCGTGCTCGCGGGTGGTCAACAAACTCGAGAGCGACTCTTCCCCCCGGTAGAGCGCATCGGCGAGTTCTCCAGCCTCGCGTTCATCCGCTGGTGGGTCTCGTTCTCCTTCAAGCAGCGGCCGCAGGGCTGACGCCAGTGAGTGGTACGGTTGGCTGCCGGGCCGACAAACTGTGACCCGCCATGCTGGGTCATTCGACAGTCGGGCGATCAGGCCGGCCCTGACCACGGAGGACTTGCCGCTGCCCGAAGGCCCGATTACGGCAACTAGCGGTTTGCGTTGGACTTCCTCCAGCAGTGCTTTGGTGAATACTTCGCGTCCGAAGAAAAGCGAAGAGTCCTTTTCGGTGAAGGCGAATAGACCCTTGTATGGGTTCGCTGGTGCTTGAGAGGTGAGATCCCGCGCTGTGGTGTCCTCTGTGACCTCGCGGAGAGGCTCACGCTCCCCTTGTCGGATTTGATCGTGGAGGCGCTGGGTGCTTTCCATGGCCGGTACACCCAGCTCATTGTCCAGAAGCTGGACACAGCGCTGATATTGCTTCAGAGCCGCAGGACGGTCCCCATTCCAGTAGTGGAGGCGCATGAGCTTGCGATGGCCCGGCTCGTGGAGTGGGTCTAAGGCTAACAATCCCTGTGCATACTGAATGGCCCGCTCAAATTCGCCTGCAGCGGACACCGCCTCAATTAGCTTTTCAAGGCCTTCGATGTGCTTTTGGCGCAGTCGCTCCGTGTGTCGGGACTGCCAGTGGTCGAACTCAGGACTGCCGCTCAGGCTAAACCCCTCAAGAAAGTCACCGCGGTAAAGCTCAGCTGCCCTTTCCAAGTCGGCGATGCACTCCGGGCAAAGCGCGTCCTGCTCATGCTCGTGTCGGCGCCAACCTGCCAGTTTGGCTTCAAACTCTTCCACATCATTCCAGTATTCCTCGTGGCGAATAAGGGCCACCGTTTCGCGATCGATCTCAAGCCAGTTTTCTCCTACGGCGGACTTCAACGTGGACAGAGTGCGGCGGAAATTGTTCCTCGCGTGGCTCGTTTCGGCCTCGGGCCAGAATAGGGCGGTCAGCGAATCGCGGCGTTGCGGCTCAGTGGCCAGGGCCAAGTAGACGAGGAGGGCAATGGCTTTCCGTGTGTCGACGTCAAGGGGATTGTTGTCGAGCTGAATTTGTGGGGGCCCCAGCACAGCCATGCTCAATCGGGTCAAGGGACACCTCCTGGGGCGATTCTATAACAAGCCCACTAAGCCACCGACTCGTAATGCTTTCGTAACGCTTGCCGAACGATAGGAGGGCATAGTGGGGCCGAACTCGGATACGCAAATGAACACGGCTATCCCCAAGGAGGACCTAAGATGAACTTAGCTAATATAGCAACGCAGAAACGAATGCTCATCCCGATGATCGTCGCTTTCGCAGTACCCTTTAGTGTCCTGGCCGGCTTGCTCTTCATCAATATCAGCGCCACCGCGGGCACGGACAAAGCTGGGGTAGCTGACGAACAAGCAGTCATGATCAGGTCGGAAACCGGCGAGGCCCTGGGCGATGAAGCTGTTGTCGAAGCTGGTCTGTATCGCGGGTCAAGTAGCATGAGTCCGGCTCAGGCGGCCGTTGATGGGAAACCGGCACTTCTCTATTTCTATCCGTTTGAGATGTGCCAGATCCGCTACTGCCGCCAACCGGCAGATTTGAAGAGTGAGCTCGAAGAGGCCTTCGGCGACCGCCTGAACTTTGTGCCTATCATGACTTACGCGGGTGGCAGGAACGGTAAGTCACTTATGACTTTCGACAATTGGGACCTCTACCCGGTTCCGCCATATGACGAATGGGTCCCTCAAGCTGAAGCCACCATTTTCGGCCATGGTCTGGATGCGCCGGTCACCGTCCTAGTCGATGAGACAGGGCAACGTGCTGCCCAGGCCAGCGAATTCGTGAATGTCGCGGAAATCGGTGAAATGCTCAAGGTTACTGCAACAGCCGAGCGCTGAAGCGTGAGCCGACATTTCCATGAAGTCGCCGGACGAAGGACCTTCTGGGAAGAGCTGCTGCATCTACTTGGCCCGTGTCAGAAGGTCTCTTCTTCCTTCAACAGTCTATTCGCCAATGTAAGTGTGGTCCCCCATCAAAGTACCTTAGCAAGATCGAAGGCACGAACCAGGAGATTGTGATTCTTTTGAGGAAAATGGGTCTGGATAGAATCGAAAGCAGCCGCTGAGGTTACCAACAACCCCTGATCTCAAGGCCACTCTTGGAAGCCCAGGCTGACGTTCTGAGGTCCTGCTTTCAGGATCCGCACTCACAACACACCTGGCGGCGCGGCACTGCGTAACCTTCAGGTCGCTGGCCGCAGGTCCCGCGGAGCGCCAGCGAAGCGGGAGAGAATCCGACCCCCGCTACCTCGAACGACACGAAGCGCCCTACCGGGCGCTTCTTTCATCTAATAACGGTGCCCTGAGGCCGTGTGATCAGGAATAGGATCGGCGACCCGCGGATGAGGGCCGCTGCAGATCGGGACCCTCGGGGGAGCAAGTGGGGATTCGAGCCTGTGACCTGACGGTCTCCGGTTCGAGTCTGTCTTCCCGCCTCCTAAAACGAAAGGGCCCGGCAGGGTTTATTTCTCACTGGACGAGTTGCGGGGAAATTGATCGACGGGCGCTATCGATGCCGATTGCCCCGATAGCGTATTGGATAGGGAGCTTCCACTGACTTGTCCATATTGGAAACCGGCCTCCAGAAGGCCTTGCTGGAGGCCGGTTTCCTCATCATACAGATGTCTCTGACGTGGTCGGTAGTCCCTCGTCTGACAGGATACCTTATCGCTGCCAGTTGAAATAGAACTTGCGATCGGCTGGGTGGATTTTGTCCAATTCGGCCTGGATCGCTGCCGGAGGTGAGCCTTTGGTGTAGCTTCCGCCAAAGAACTTGATATCCGCCGGATGGATGGTGGTCTCCACTGAGTCCGCGCCGCCATAGGCCATGTAGAATTTCCGGTCGGCCGGGTGCGCCATTTCGACCACCGCCTGTGCCTCTACGGGGGACCAGCCCCTCACGTAAGTCCAGCCGAGGAACTTGATGTCCGCTGGATGGATGCCGATATCCAGTGAGCTCCTGCGACCATTCTGCAGGTAGTACTTCCTGTCGGCTGGGTCGACCCTGGCTATTCGTACATTGAGCGCGTCCTCAGGCTCCCCTTCGCCGATT
>CAZFCJ010000159.1:0-6570 GCA_964517315.1 uncultured Anaerolineaceae bacterium
GCGCCGACGGCGACGCTGTGGCCTTCCCCGAAGGAGCATCGGGACGATGTGCGGCGTTTTGTCCGTTCATAGAGGTGGGCGACATATTTGCATCGTCAGTTGAGGCGGTGTCGCTGGGGCACGATTAGGCGCTGCCTTCTTAAGCAAGAGCTGTCCTCCTAGAATCGCGCTTCCCCGGCAAGGGCTTTTCTCACCAAAGATCCTATTCTGCTTCAGGGCTTGACCATGTGTGAGCGGCGGCGCAGCGAGTATCGCAGCATCATCCGAGACGATCGCTATCCATCTATAGAGTTCATTATCTTGAGCCATCCGCGCCAAGGGGACCGCTTTCTTGAGCGCCTGAAACGAGCTATCTCCTTACTGCTGCTTGCAACAGCGGATAGGGCTTGTCTATAATGCCCAGGTCCGCTAGGTTGGAGCCGAGGGTTCAGAATACGATCCTCGAAACAGTCTGTTCGGGCTTTGTTAGGGTGATGGTAGCGGGGGAGTACGTTAGGAGAGGGGACTAATACGCGCCGCCTGCCAGTGTTTTTGCTGACAAGGATGTGGCCGTGCTTTTTTAGCTTCTTCGTGTGCCGTTGGCGCATGGAAGCTCAGCCCTCAGGGCGGTTTCCGTGTCAAGGGAGTACGACCCAATCCGACGCGCCGGTCGGTTGAAGGGGGGACGCCGGCTGGACGTTTTCGATTTATACAGCGAATTGAAGGATCTACATGGTCAGGCCCAGCTCTAAAGCCCTTCCGTTGACGCTCTCATGCCTGCTCTTGATATCGATCAGCTGCTCGACGCTGCTACCTGGGGATTCTTCTGATTCGACGGAGGTCACGGATCAGCCTGAAACAGCGCTAAGCGAGACGCCCGAGCTGTCTGAACCGACAGCCACCAGCATAAGCTGTGAAGGCGCGGAGTTGGTTGAGCAGTCTGGCAGGCCGGGGGCGTTACTGCCGGTAGCGGGTTTGCCTGAAGCGCTGCCGGCCGATGTATTTGCCGCTACCTACATGACGGATGATAGGGAGGAAACGGCTTCCCTCTTGGAGGGAGAATCCGGGCCTGCAGTGCTCATCCCAGTCCATCCATCGGGTATCAGTGGTGGTGAATTTTCAGTCACAATTCGAGCCGATGAGTCCATTTGCGGCGAAGCAGCAGTCACTGTGGAACCCATAGAAGCCGCCCCTGGCGCCTTCGCCAGCTACGTTGACGCACTTCAGGAATACATGGATGTCAGTCGGCGACTCTACGGCGTGACGCGGGAGCAGCTTCTTTCACCTGAGGGACATGACCTTCCTGTACATATTCTTCCGCTATCTCTGGCGCAACACCTACTTGATGGACCAGAGTTCGAGAATTCGTTGGTCTCCATTTCTGAAGGAACCGCTCCGGTTTTGGAGGACGAACTTGGGATGGAGATTGTGGATGCCGTTGCAGCAGAACTAGACTTAGAGGAGCAAATTCGCGCTGAAACGGAGGAGATGCAGGCCTTATTCCTTTCGCAGGCCCGAGAAGGGAGAGCCCGGGCAGCTACTCAGAGGCCTCAAGTTACCATTCACCAGATTGATTCCCCGTTAGCTTTGGATATGGCCATGACTCGGCAGGACCTTTGCGAGCATAAATACGACGTATACGATGAGTTCGCAGGAGTGGCGAAAGCCATGGAAAGCTGGTTTGAGGATTCCCTCGTCAAATTCCTTCCCCCCCAGGCTAAGGCGCCCTTTAAGATAAGGAAGCTCCTGCATGGATCTGTGGATTTTGGTTGTGTTTACATGCTCCCAAGTGAGTTTAAAGACAATACAACTGCAGAAGGCTCAATCCTGTGGTTTCCTCAGGACTGGGAGGGCAAGGATGGAGCTGTTATGCGGACACATGTTCTTGCTCGAAGTAAACGGTTAGATTTTATGAAGGAAATCGAGGTCCTGATGGACGGCATTGAGGATCAGCAGGACCGCGACATTATCAGTGAGATGGCGCAGGATTTATGCAGTCAGTTTGAACGCTGCCGCCAAGATGAGCCTGTGATTGGCCCCATTGAGTATGGTCCAATTACGATTACGGGAACAGATTGGACCGAGGCTGAGACTCTCAATGAGGTCTTATATGTAAATACAGCTGATGAAGCTCATTATTACGGGCCAGAAAGGAATGTCACAGGCACTGGGCGTGTACTGGTGACGACAAAGGAGTCGGAATTCGGCGATGCCGAGCCGGCGAGTACCGAATTGACCGTATTGGTATCAGGATGTGTCGATGGCGATGGGAATCATCCCGAGGGCAGCTATCTTTTTGAGCAGGAGCCATATACGATCACCTGCCGCGGCGGAATTAGCAGCCAATCCGGTGGGGGTACATTTAGTGCCTCTTTGGAGTGGCATGATCCGGAAGCATGTATCATTCGGGTGACGGTTGAGGATGTCGAATATCTGGCAGGGCGTGTCTTACAAAACTCTGATGGAAGTGTTTATCAAGGATTGATCAACGAGGAGGCGGTTGCCTGTGGTGTGACCATGTCTTGGAGTGAGGCTGACCAAGACTTCCTGAGCGAAATGAGATGTTGGACCAAGGATGATAATAAAGTTTGCACTGGAACTACGAGCTTCACGATGACTCCTCGTTGATACCCGAAGCCGACAGCCTGATCAGACGCCACGTGGTTAGACCACATGAAGTAAATATGGTGGAAGGTGGAAGGGCCGCCGATTCTATGCCTATTGGGAAGATCGCGCTGGCTTATGTCGCCTCTTCCCAGGTAGCCAGGTAGACCTCCTGCTAGGGGGCTAGGGTGTCGATTTCTGGCTTGGCGTCTCGTTAATCTCGGTGGAAAGCGCCCTTGGCATCACTCGGGAATCCCTCATCCGGTGGAATCAAGTCCGTTATCCGGCGATCGAGGATGGGCGCATTTGGCATGGATGGGAACTTGTTGTCCATCGCCAGTAGGCTGTCCGGCGCTGAAAATTGCCATTGACATCGGTACTGAAAAGCAAACCATACCTGATCGTCTCGGATCAGATCCAGGAGCTTTTGGCCCGGTTCACATCCGAGAAAGAAAGCGCGCTACGCGACAGATGGCGGCTCAGCGCCGAGACAATCTTCTATAGATGCGTCAATCCAACTCGGATGGAGCAGCGCGCGGACCCACTCGCCGATGACCCAGAGCTGTTCGAATTAGCCCAGGCGCAGGTGGAGGCTTACTCGAAATTCGGCGGAAGGTCTCTCGCCGACGATCCGCTCTGCGCCGGATGCGTTGCGATGACCGAGCAGGACATGGCCATGCGTGGATCTCTTGGTCCGGTATGAGGTGAATCCCCCTTTCGGGAGTACAGTGGGGTCGGAGTAGGTTTCGTCGCAGGGACGCGCGTGGAACCCGCAGGACCCTTCGACGGTGGTTTTTGCGACCCTGAGTCAGGAGGCGACGGCGGGATTCGCCTCGCGGGCAAGCCGCGGGACTTTCCGGGAACTGTGATGGGAGGCGGGCGAAGCATTTGCCTCGGGGCTTGCGCCGCTAGACTTTGGTCAGCCGGATTGAGCAAGAGTTGGTGAGGAAAAGGTCGAATGGAATGAGGAGGCGACGGCGGGATTCGAACCCGCGAATGAGGGTTCCGAACCCTTGCCTTGCATGGCGTCAACCTCCTCCCGCAGGTGATATGTAGGAATGATCTATCATAATGAAGAGCAAGTCTAATCTAGTGTCTGAGGCTCCAAACAACCGAAAATATTTAGGCCACCCTCAGAAGCCGAGCCTGACGATCTAAGGCCCTGCTTTCAGGATTACCACTCATAACCTGAAGGTCGCCGGCCATGGTCCCGCGAGCGGAGCGAAGCGGGAGAGAATCCGGCCCCCGCTACCTAAAAGGGCACCCGAAAGGGTGCTTTTTTCATTCCGAGGTTAGCAACTCGGGATTCGAACCCGTAACCCGGGGGATCACAGGTTCGAATCCTGTACGGGCCCGCGGAGCTTCGGTCCTGAAAGAGTCATTAGACGCAATAAACGCTTGGAAAACCTATGTTGAAGTTCAATAAGAATGTCAGTCCAATAATTCAGTAAAAATGTCAGTCCTTGTCTTTAGCCGAGACCTTGAAAGGCCTCCTCCACAGATGGTCTGCGGGCGGCTTCAAGGGCTTTCTCTTCTTCGACGGTTTCGTCTCTTTCTCGTTACCGTTGGTGGGTCATTCCCGCACGACAGCCTTCACGGCGGGTGTGAACTTGCCCACCTGCGGCGGCCCAGCCTCTTCCGGTTCGAAAGCAACCAGCTCGCGCTCTTGATACCAGGCCCTTAAACGCCCATCCATATGCTGGCGGACTTCGACCTGACAGCGAGCATAGTTGCCGCGGTGCCGATCGGGCGGGATCTGCAGTACGTGGCCTGCGAACGAGATCGTGTTGTCGGTGCGCACCTTCCGGCTGTGCTTGAAGCAGAACATGGCCTCAAGATCCAGTTCACTCGGCAGAGGTAGATAGGTGCTCTCAACCTCCGCCGGAGGCTGCGCGAAGGCGGCGTTGAAGCGGAGCAGGAATTCAACCAGAAACTGGTTGGCTTCTTCCAGCGTACTGATCTGCGCTAGGGCCAGCTCGTTGGCCAGGCGGTCCTGGAAGGTTCCAAACAGCCGCTCGATGCGGCCACGGCCCTGTGGAGAGAAGCTGGGGATGAGTTCGATGCTCAGTTCGTCCATCAGGCGCCCGAATTGGCTCCTGGGGGCTTCTCCGGACAGCTGCTGCTCTACACTGACCTGTTTGGGGCTGCCGAAGGTACGCGGTACGTGTGCGGAAGATGCTGTGGCGGTCCGCATAGACCGCCAGCGGCAGGCCCTGCGAGAGAGCGATTGCCCGCAGCAGCAAGGAGTAGCCGGCAGCATCCTCCTGCAGCCGAAAGAGCGCAATTGGGACCTGGCCGGTGGCATCGTCGATGGCCGACACCAGGGTCAGCCACGGGCCGCGGTCTCCCAGCCAGGGGTGCTCACTGCCATCGATCTGCAGCAGCATTCCCGGACGAGGATAGCGCTCCCGCCGGCTGCGGTGCTTGGGCGCACGGCGCTTGCGCGGACCGGGCGCTCCAGCCGCCCGCCGCCTGCGGCGGGCGGAGGAAAGTGAAACCCGGATGTCGTGGTGCTCCTTGAGCATCTCCGTCACGTGATGGTCGTTGAAAGCACAGTGCTTGGTGCGGACAAGTTCCACCACTTGTAGCCTGATCTCCTCCGGGAGCCGCCGCGGTGACAGTCGGCCCCGATTACCGTGGGCCAGCGCCTGGGCCCCGTGCTCGCGGCAGCTGGATTTGAGCCGGTAGAGATGGCGTTCCTTTTTAGCTCCCCAGGCTTGGCCCTCTGCCCTTGAGGTGCATACTCGCATACTATAATGAGTCTACGCTTAGTTAATGATGGGTTTCCAAAACCATAGAAACCGGTTGCTCTTCCGATAGAGTTTGCGCTGCCCCAGACCGTAGGGCACCGGCCAATCCACGGAGGAGGAATTGCCATGTGTGTTCCAGAGTGTCAGGAAGTAATCAAGCAGCGTCTCAGCCGGCGGGGGTTTCTTAAGGCGGTAGCCGCAACCGCGGTCGCAGCTACGGCACCGGCATCTACGGCAGCCGCACAAGACGAACGGGGCGAACAAATCATCAAGAAGCCGGTGGTGCGCATGGTGGATATGACGCATACGTTAGCGGAGGATTTCCCCACTTTCTTCGGCGGACAGCAATTTGAATCAACTTCGATCTTCGAGTTTGAGACCGACGGGTTCAACATGAACAGGTGGGACCTCGTGGAGCATACGGGCACCCACATGGACGCCCCCTTTCACTTCTCGGCCAACCAGAACACCACGGCCGAGATTCCCATCGAGCAGCTGGTCGTGCCGCTGGCCATCGTGGACATCCGGGATAAGGCGGTAGCGAACCCCGACGCCCAGGTGACTCCGGACGATTTGCAGGCCTGGGAGTCAAGACACGGTCGGATTCCCCGGGGGAGCTGCGTGGCCATGCTCAGCGGCTGGGCCGAGAAAGTGGATAGCCCCGAATTTCGCAACGCCGACGCCAATGGCGTGCTACACTTCCCCGGCTTTCACTTAGATGCAGCGTCCTTCCTCATCGAGGAGCGCGAGGTCCACGGTATTGCCGTGGATACCTTGAGCCTCGACTACGGGCCGTCGCCGGATTTTGCCGTGCATTTTCGCTGGCTACCCACCAACCGCTGGGGGCTGGAGGCCGTGACTAATCTAGACCAGCTTCCTCCCGTAGGAGCAACCATGGTAGCCGCCGTCACCAAGGTGCGAGGTGCTACCGGCGGGCCAGCCCGCATCCTGGGCCTGGTTCACCCCGGTCGCTGAGCCCGGCGTGAGGTTGGCGTCGCCTCAATTGAGTGACGCTTCCGGTCAATCTCCTTTGACTGCACCTGCGGCAGCCGGCACCGCGAAGCCCTGGTAGCCGGGATCGAGCACCGTCGACAACCAGCGGCCGTAAGTGTCTACGGTCTCGCCGATGGTGCCGGATGGTGCCGTAGAAGGTGGGAAGAGCGCAGATCATGCTGCGCAGCTCGGCCAGAGTCGCCTGCTTATGCATGGCCAGGGTGAGCAGACCCAACACCCCCCT
>CAZFCJ010000160.1:0-3115 GCA_964517315.1 uncultured Anaerolineaceae bacterium
GTATAAGCCCGCGAGCGCTTCGGCGCTGATCCGGCGCAACTCCGGAGCCGACGGTACAGTCCGGATGGGAGAAGGCACCTAACCTGGCGGATCAGCCAGGTCGGCTCGACGTGCACCCCGAAGAGACGCTCTTCGGGGCCTTTTGTTGAATCCGACTGGCTGTGTTCTCCCGCGCGCCCCGGAGATGAACCGGGGCGCCTTGTATTGGAGCAGGGATGGACTTGACCACCAGCCGCGACCCAACAGAGGCTCGCCACCCAACCGGCGCGCAGCCCGGCCGGTTGCGCGCGCTTCTGCTCCCCCTCACCCTTGTCTTGGGCCTGCTGGCCTGGGCGTCGCTGGTGAGGCTCGCCGGATTGCCGAGCTTTATCCTGCCGACCCCCGGAGACGTGTGGCGGTCGTTCATGCGTGTGGCGGCTGATGGGACGCTTGCGTTCCACGCGTGGGTGACGCTAACCGAGGTGCTGCTCGGACTCGGATTGGGGGTTGTGATCGCGACTTTGCTCGGTTACGCGCTGGCCAAGTCCACACAGCTTGAGCGGCTGTTGTCGCCTTATATCGTCGCCTCCCAGGCGATCCCGATTGTCGCCGTCGCGCCCCTGCTGATCATATGGTTTGGGCCGGGAATGCTCTCGAAAGTGCTGGTCAGTGCACTGATCGTGTTCTTTCCAGTGCTGGTCAACACCGTCGTGGGAGTCCGGTCCGTCCCCGAGGAGCTCTATGACCTCATGCGTTCCCTTCGGGCCGGACGCTGGGAGACGTTCGTGAAGCTCGAGGTTCCGGCCTCGCTGCCGGTGTTGATCGGCGGGCTCAAAGTCGGCGCGACGCTTTCGGTCATCGGTGCGGTTGTTGGCGAGTTCGTGGGCGCGGATCGCGGCCTCGGTTTCCTGATCAACCTGGGGCGCGGCATGTACAACACGCCCCTTGTGTTCGTCGCCATATTCGCACTGATCGCCATGGCGCTCGGGCTTTACGGCGTGGTGAGCTTGCTGGAAGCATGGCTGCTCCGCTGGCGGCGTCCGGCCCGATGAGGCTCGCGCCCGGTCGGTACTGGAGATGAAGGAGAGAAGCAAATCATGCGATCGTTGTTCGTCTGGCTCATTGCCGTTGCGCTGGTGATCGGGGCTTGCGCCCCTTCGCCCACGAGCAGCCCCACACCCGAGCTGCGCTCCGTTCGCCTGCCGATGGGGTTCATTCCCAACGTCCAGTACGCGCCGTTTTACCTGGCGGCGGAGCGAGGTTACTTCGCAGAGGCGGGGTTGGAAATTGAGTTCGACTACTCGCAGGAGACGGACGGTGTGTCCCTGGTGGGGAGCGAGGAGCTCCCATTTGCGCTGGCTTCCGGGGAACAGGTTCTGCTCGCCCGCGAGCAAGGCGCGCCCGTCGTGTACGTCATGGCCTGGTGGCAGGACTTCCCGATCGGCATCGCCGTGCCGGCGGACAAGGAGGTGGAGGGGCTCGACGACCTGGCAGGGATGGACATCGGAATCCCCGGACTGTTCGGAGCTTCCTACATCGGATATCAGGCGCTCGCTTACCACGCTGGACTCCCGGCGGATGAAGCTCGGCTGCAGTCGATCGGATTCAATCAGGTAGAAGCGCTGGCGACCGGCCAGGTGGACGCGGCCGTCGTCTATGTCAACAACGAGCCCATCCAGCTGCAAGCTCAAGGGACGGAGGTGAAGGTTTTTCGGGTCTCGGAGTATGTTGAGCTGGCCTCCAACGGCCTCATCACCAACGAAGGAACCATCCAGAACGACCCGGAGCTGGTGGCTGGTATGGTGCGCGCCATTCTGCGTGGTCTCGAGGAAACACTCGAGGACCCAGAGGCGGCCTACGAAATCTCGGAGAGGTATGTTGAAGGCCTGGACCAGGCCGACCGCGAGGTCCAGATGAAGGTCCTGCGCACCTCGATCGAGTACTGGAAGGACGACCAGCTCGGCCACGCTGATCCCGAAGCGTGGAGAAACATGCACGAGGTGCTGATGGAGATGGGGCTGCTATCCCAGCCGGTGGATGTCGAGGCCGCCTTCACCAACCGCTTTCTGACCGAGGAGTGATCGCCGTGGAACCTTTGCTTTCCGCCCGCGGCTTGAGCCACACTTATCCCGACGAAAACGGTGGGGTAGAGGCGTTGGCGGATGTCAGCCTCTCTGTACCGCGTGAGAGCTTCGTGTGTGTGGTCGGACCTTCTGGCTGTGGGAAAACCACGCTGCTGAGGCTTCTCTCCGGTTTGTTGATTCCCACCGAGGGGGAAGTGAGGTTCGAGGGCGAGCTCGTCGAGCGTCCCCGGCGGCGCATCGGCTTTGTGTTCCAGGAGGCCAATTTGATGCCTTGGCGGACGGCAGAAAAGAACATCCAACTTCCCCTTGAAGTCCAGGCTGACCACGCCGCGCCACGGTCCGAGCGGGTCAGGCAGATGATTGAATTGGTCGGATTGACCGGATTCGAAGGCACGCTGCCATCCGAACTTTCGGGCGGCATGGCCCAGCGGGTGGCGCTGGCTCGGGCGCTCGTTCACCAGCCGGAGTTGCTGCTTCTGGATGAGCCCTTCGGCTCGCTGGACGCGCTCACACGGGAGCGGATGGCCACCGAAGTGATGCGCATATGGCGTGAGAGCGAAGTCACCGTGCTGATGGTCACCCATTCCATTTCGGAGGCGGTATTGATGGCCGACCGGGTCGTCGTATTCAGCGCGCGGCCGGGATCCGTGGTCGTGGATCTGGCCGTCGATCTGCCGCGCCCGCGGGAACTGGAGATGACGTACACGCAAAGGTTCGGTGAAATCGCCTCGCAGGTTCGGCAGGCGATCGGCGGGCCGGGCCAGTAATTCAGCACAGAGTGCAGTGAGAACACAGAGATTTCTTTGCAGTATCAGGATCGAGCGGTTGGAGCACAGACCGCGTATCGTGCCTCCAGCCCGTTTTCCACACCCGCAAGGGAACGGGGCCCGGGCGGTCGGGGGCTGATTCACCGCGGAGAGCGCAGAGAACGCGGAGCTTTTTGTCAACAGACGGGATGGAAGCGGTTGGAATTTGCGGCCCGTGCACCTTCGGCCGGGTTCCCGGTTTCATCACCGTAGGGGCGACCGGCCGGTCGCCCTGAGCCGGGCCCA
>CAZFCJ010000160.1:3215-6439 GCA_964517315.1 uncultured Anaerolineaceae bacterium
GCCGCTAACATCTGGTGGGCTTCAGGACGATGACGGTGACCCGTCGCGCTGGATGGTCCCGCGACGAGCTCGCGGAGCGCTTCTCGCGTAGGGGCACGGCACCCAGCACCTGACGGTCTGGGCAGGTGTTCCGTGCCCCTACAGTGGAGCTTCGAGTGGGGCGACCCTCGCCGCGATCGTCCGGCGCTGGCCGGGTCGGGGTGCGTGGCCTTGCGCGCGTGCGACGGAATGCAAGCTAGGGTCGTCGGTTCCTCCGGCGGGGCGTGGCCCACACCTACAGGCCTGGCGCCTGCGTCCGAAAGCCTGGGCTAGAAGTGCCCGGCGCCTGTCAGGCGCCGGGCACTTACATCTTTTGGCTTCGGATGTGGGGTGAGCTCGGGTTGAAGTCAGCCGTTTTCCGACGCGGCACCCTCGTCATTGCCGGAATCACCCTCATCGGCTGCCCGGCGGCGCAAGACGGCGCGCCCGACGAAGTAGCCCGGGACGCCGAACAGGAGGGCCACCGGCACCACGCAGATCAGACCCCAAATCGCCGCGTCGGCGATCGTCTGCAGGGCCCGGATCAAGGCCTCCACCGCCTCGCGCGCCGTCCCCTGCGGCGTCCAGCGGCCGATCTGGAGCGGCTGCGCCGCCACGTCGGGGATCAACTCCACGCTGATGGAGGACAGGCGCGCCGATTCCTGAAGAAACTGCATCCGTCCCCTGACGAGCTCGATTTCTTCTCGAATACGCCGCAGCTCCTCAAAGATGCGCAGCGTGTCCTCGGCCCTGCGTGACTCCTCCATGATCTCGCGCAGCTGTTCTTCGGCGGCTTCCAGGTTGCGCAGGCGGGACTCCAGGTCCGTGAACTCCTCGGTCACATCTTGCCCCGATACGTTCTCACTGCGGACCTCGACCGCGCCGGCCTTGATCTCCTCCAGCGCCTCATCCAGCCTCTCGCTGGGGACGCGGATGGTGATGCTGGCCTGCTTCGCGGTCACGGCCTCGCCCATGCGGGATTCGCCGAAGCTCGTCTGGAATACATTGGACGAAACGACGAAGCCGTCCATCCGCTCAGCCATACGGCTGATCGCGGTCACGGACTGGGCTGGGTCTTCGACGACCACGCTCAGGTTGGCGTTGCGGATGACCAGCCGTTCGCTCGCCGAGGGCAGGTTGGCCCGCCCGGCGGCGACGTCGGATTCCATTTCCGCCATGGGTTCCTCGGCCGGCATTCCTACGGCCTCGTCCTCGACGAAGCCGGTGCTGGGTGCAGCTTGCTCCGCCTCTCGGGCCGGCAGCGCGGCTGCGCCGCAGGCCGACACCACGATGCTCAGAAGGGCGATAAGTGCAAACGCTGATGCTTTCTTCATGGGTTCCTCCAAACGAGCTGTCGGTCGGTCTTCAATACGTAGACGCCCGAAGGCCGCAAAAGGTTCCCGCTTACCAGCCCGCTGCCAGCCGCAGTGCCTGACGCTCGGGCAGTCCAGCCTCGAGCATCTCCTGCTGAACCGATGCGACGTCGTATTTAACCCGGTGACCGATCCAAGTCAGGGTTTCGGTGTCGAGGAGGGCGTAGGCCGCCCTGGGATCCATGTCCCGCGGTTGACCGACCGAGCCCGGGTTGAGGATCATGCGCGGCTCCAGCTCTAACTCCTCACCCCAGCGGACCCGGAGGGGTTCCAGATCCTCGTTGTCGGTGGGCAGGGAGAAGATGAGCGGGATGTGGGAATGTCCGACCAAGCAGTAATCCGTGTCGAAGGCCCGGAAGTTCGCTTCGGCGGTGGGCAGGTCGAGGATGTACTCCCAGACCGGCTGGCGAGGGCTGCCGTGGGCGAGTGTGAAATGCTCGGCCAGTTCTACCCGGCTCGGCAAGGACAGAAGGTAGGACTCACTGGATTCAGTCAGTGCCTGCTGAGTCCACGCTGCGGCGGCCTGAGCATCCTGATTGAACCGTTCCAGGGGAATCTTGCCCAGCGCGGCTTGATCGTGGTTGCCGATCAGGCAGGTCAGGTCCGGCAGCGATCTGACCCGCTCGATACACTCATTGGGATGGGGACCGTAACCCACTAGGTCGCCCAAACACCAGGTGGCCTCGAACTCATCCGTGGAGGCGAGGACGGCCTCCAGAGCGGTCAGGTTGGCGTGGATGTCCGAGATGATGAGGATTTTCATTTGACTGATGGTAGCACGGAGGCCCAGTTGATGGTAGCGCTTGTGACCCCCCATTTGGTCACGTATAATCCGGCCGGTGCCTATTCTAGACGAACGCAGCCTCGAATTCCTAAGCCACAGTGCGGAACAAACCCAGCGCCTTGGAGTGCGGCTGGGGGAGCTTCTCGAGCCGGAACATTTCTTGTGCCTGGCCGGAGATCTTGGGGCCGGCAAGACGACCTTGGCCCAGGGCATCGGTCGCGGTTGGGGCGCACTCGATCCGGTCACCAGTCCCACCTTCGTCCTGATCAACGAGTATCGCAGGGCGGATGACCAGGTGCTGTACCATATCGATGCCTTTCGTCTTTCGGGCCCGGAGGAGGCGGAGGGGCTGGGCTTGGAGGATCTGTTCGATGACCAGGGACCGGTGATCATCGAATGGCCGGAGAGAATCGAGCCGCTGCTGCCCGAGGCGCGGCTGTGGATTCAGCTGAGCTGGGAGGATGAATCGCGGCGCCATTTACAGATTACGGCCCAGGGCCCAGGGTATGAGGGCCTGCTGCGGGCTTTTCGCAAAGCGGCTTTCGGAGGCTGATGATGTTCCTGGCCATCGACACGGCGACCGCGGTCGTGGGTCTCAGCCTGGACGATGGTCACGAGGTGCTCACCGAGCGAATCTTCCGCACCAGGCGCCACCACACAGCCGAGCTGGCGCCAGAGGTCGCGCTTGTGCTGCGCAGCGCCGGCATCGGACCCGCCGACCTGACCGGACTGGCCGTCGCCCAGGGGCCGGGCTCCTACACGGGTCTTCGGATCGGGATGGCCCTGGCCAAAGGGCTGGCGCTGGCGCACGGGCTGCCGCTGGTCGGCGTCCCGACCCTCGATGTGGTCGCTCGGGCCCAACCTCAACGGGAGGAACCGCTGCTGGCGGTGTTGCGCGCGGGCCGGGGCCGGGTGGCCGCCGTGTGGTACAAATGGGGCCCGCGAGGCTGGCAGGCGGAGGGCCCGCCGGAATCGCGCTCCTGGGACGAGGTGCTTGAGCGTCTGCAGGACCCCACGTACGTGTGCGGCGAGATCGGAGAAGCCGCAGA
>CAZFCJ010000161.1:0-6420 GCA_964517315.1 uncultured Anaerolineaceae bacterium
TACCGCGACCGCCGCACCCGCAAGCGCGATCTGCGCAAACTGTGGATCACGCGCATTAACGCCGCGGCGCGTCAGAACGGGACCTCCTACAGCCGCTTGATCCACGGCCTGCGACAGAACGACATCCGACTCAACCGCAAGATGCTGGCTGAGGTCGCGGTGCGCGATCCGGAGGCCTTCGCCGCCGTGGTGGAGGCTGCGGGCCAGTAGCCAGGCCATCCCCGGGAACGACAAGGGGCGCGCCCGCGCCCCTTGTGCATTTAATGTGGCGGCCGCGCGATGTTAGAATGATCGGGATTCAATGCAGTCCACCTGGAGTCGCCCTCGATGACCACTGTAGTCGCAGAATTACGTCTTCCTCATGGTCGCACCCTCAAGCTCGTGCACGGTGATTTGACCGAGCAGGCCGTGGACGCCATCGTGAACGCGGCCAATGAGCGTCTGCAGCATGGAGGCGGGGTGGCGGCCGCCATCGCCAAGAAGGGTGGGCCATCGATCCAGCGGCAGAGCAACCAGTGGGTCCAACAGCACGGGCCGATCACACACGACCAACCCGCGGTGACCACGGCCGGCGAACTCCCGGCGAAGCACGTCATCCACGCCGTCGGTCCCCGCTGGGGCGAGGGGGATGAGGATGACAAACTTCATCGGACGGTCTATGGCGCCCTGGCCAAGGCCGAAGAGCTGGGACTCACCAGCGTGGCGCTGCCTCCGATCTCGACCGGCGTCTTCGGTTTCCCCAAACCGCGGGCCGCCGGCGTCATCCTGGACGCCGTCGAGGCCTTCGACCGAGAGTTCCCCGACTCTTCGTTGGACGAGGTGCGGCTCACCATCATCGATGAAGCGACCCTTGATCCGTTCCAAGAAGCCTTCCCGGAGCACACGGCCGGGGCCTCCACCGGGGGATGATTACCTCAACCTCAAATGAGCGGATCAAGCGGATCCGCGGCCTTCAGTCCCGCCGGCGCCATCGCGAGGCGGAGGCCATATTCGTGGCCGAGGGCGTGCGGTGGGCCGAGGAATTCATCGCAGCCCAAGAGGCGCCGGAGCTCGTCCTGCACACCAAGGATCTCGACCAGCGCGAGCGTACCGCCCTCGGCCGCCTGACCGCGCTGGGCGCCGAGGCGTTGACGGTCTCCGATGAGGTCATGGCGGCCTGTTCCGATACCGAAACTCCCCAGGGGCTTCTGGTGGTGGCCCGCCAGCCCCGGCAGATCGAGCCTACCGAGACGGATTGGCTGCTCGTGGTCGACGGACTGGCCGATCCGGGCAACCTCGGAACTTTACTGCGCACTGCGTTGGCCGCTGGCGTCGGGGCGGTGGTTCTGGTAAAAGGAAGCGTTGACCCTTACAATCCGAAAGTCGTCCGCGCCGCGATGGGGGCGCACCTTCGGCTGCCGATCCAGCTCCTGCCCCCCGACGAGCTGCCGGACAGATTGCAGGGCCTTTCCGTGATGCTCGCCGAGGCTGACGGAGGAACGCCGTACACCGGCGTCGATTGGCGCCAGCCGATGGCGCTGGTCATCGGCAGTGAGGCCCACGGCCCCAGTGACGCAGTGCGGAAGATCGTCGACGGGAGCACCCATATTCCCATTGAGGCGGAAGCCGATTCGTTGAACGCCGCCGTAGCCGCTGCCGTACTTCTGTTTGAAATTCGGCGCCAGCGAGGCAAACCATGAACATTCGCGCACTGACTGCCTTCGTCGACCCCAACTGGCCGATCGAATCGGAACGGATCGAAGAGGCGGGGCTAGCGATCCAAGCCATGCGGGAAGCGCTGTCCGAAGCGGGCTACGAGATTCAGAGCTTGCGGCTGACAACGCCGCCCCCCTCCAACATCGCCAATTCGATCGCGCCCTCCGAACGGCCGGATTTTGCCCAGCGCCTGGAAGCCGAGGCGTTCGTCCACGGCTTCGACTACGCCGCCGTGGGCCCCGCCCTGCCAGAGGAACCGGAGGGGTTCGAAGCAGTTCCCGAGATCCTTGCCGCCACCGAGAACGTGCTCACCTCGGCGATCATCGCCGACCGTGACATCGGGATTTCATTCGCCGCCGCGCGCGCTTGCGCCACGGCCATCGTGCACGCTTCGACCGTGAATCCGGATGGGTTCGCCAATCTGCGGTTCGCCGCTTTGGCCAACGTCCCTCCCGGCTCGCCGTTCTTCCCCGCGGCGTATCATCGCGGCGGTCAGACGGCGTTTGCCATCGCGCCTGAGGGCGCCGAGCTGGCCGTCGACGCGGTGCGCGAAGTGCCCTCGCTGTCCACCGGACGGCGGCGACTGATCAGCATGATCGAGGCCCACGCCGCGGCCATGTCGCGCTCGGTCGAACCGCTGGCGCTCGAACATGAGATTCGTTATCTCGGCATTGATTTCTCGCTGGCGCCTTACCCGGACCACCTGCGGTCGCTGGGTACAGCCCTGGAATCCCTGGGAATCCCCGTCCTCGGGCAGCCCGGGTCGGCGGCGGCAGCCGCGTTTCTCGCCGATTGTTTGGACGGCGCCGAATTCAAGCGCACCGGATTCTGCGGCCTTTTCATGCCGGTTCTGGAGGATCCCGTCTTGGCCTCCCGGGCCGCCGATGGCAGCCTGAGCATCACCGATCTGCTGCTCTACGCGACGGTGTGCGGGACGGGATTGGACACCGTCCCGCTGCCCGGGGACACCAGCGAGGAAACGATCGCCGCCTTGCTGCTCGACGTTGCCGCATTGGCGCTGCGTCACAACAAGCCGCTCACAGCGCGTCTGATGCCGCTGCCGGACAAGTCGGCCGGCGATGAAGTGCACTTCGACTTTCACTATTTCACCGACAGCCGGGTGATGACTTTGCAGGCCGCGCCGATGACCGGGCTGTTCTCGGGCTCGGGGATGCTCGATCTGGGCTCCCGACGCGGTGAGTAGCCCGTTCGCCTTCCGATCCCTTGCCCGACACTCCCGGCCCCGGTAGAATGCGATCGACCCGCCCTCGTTTTCTCAACGCGTCCCGCGACGAGTCGCGCGATCCGACATGAAGATCCTTGAGACCCTCAATCCCCAGCAGCGCGAGGCGGTGACCGCCCCGCTCGTACCTGTGCTGGTCCTCGCAGGGCCCGGCTCAGGCAAAACCCGCGTGCTCACGCACCGCATCGCCTACCTGATCGGTGAGAAGGGCGTTCGACCCGAGACCATCTTGGCGGTCACATTCACCAACAAGGCCGCCCGCGAGATGCAGGCCCGCGTGCAGGACCTGCTCGGCCCGGCCGCCTCCGATCGCACCCGCGGCGCCCTCAACCTCGGAACCTTTCACGCGTTCGGCGCCGGTGTGCTGCGGCGCGAGGCCTCGCGGCTGGCGATCAGCCGCGAGTTCGTGATCTACGACAGCGACGATCAGCTCAGGGTGGTGAAGCAGGCCGTCGAGGACCTCAGCTTGGACCCCAAGCAGGCCCAGCCCACCAAGCTTCACGCCGCGATTTCGAACGCCAAGAACGAGCTGATCCGGCCCAGCGATTACGCGGCCGATACATACTTCGGCGAGATCGTCCAGCGCGTCTACGAACGCTACCAGGCCCTGCTGCTGGCCAACAACGCGGTCGATTTTGATGACCTGCTCATGTACCCGGTGAGGCTGCTGCGCGAGTTCGATGATCTGCTGCGGCAATATCGCGCCCGTTACCCCCACTTGCTGGTTGACGAATTCCAGGACACGAACAGCGCCCAGTACGCGCTGCTGCGCCTGCTGGCGGGGGACGAACCGCATCTATTCGTGGTGGGTGACGCCGACCAATCCATCTATCGCTGGCGCGGAGCCGATTACCGCAACGTGCAACGCTTCGAACGCGATTACCCGCAGGCGCGCCTGATTCTGCTGGAACAGAACTACCGCTCCACTCAGACGATCCTCGACGCCGCCAGCGCGGTGATCGACCGCGTTTCCGGTCGCAAGGAGAAGCGCCTCTTCACCGAACGGGGCCATGGAGCTCCGATCGTCATCCACGAAACCTACGACGAGAGCGACGAAGCGCGTTTCGTACTCGACACGATCTCTCAACTCACGATGATGGGCGAGGCGGAGCCCGGGGACTGCGCCGTGATGTACCGCACGAACGCACAATCCCGGGCGCTGGAGGAGGCCTTCCTGCACGCCGGGCTGCCTTACCGTCTGGTCGGAGCCCAGCGCTTTTACGGTCGCCGCGAGGTCAAGGACGTGATCGCCTACCTGCGGGTGATCCACAATCCCGCGGACAACGTCAGCCTGTTGCGGGTGATCAACACCCCGTCCCGGGGCATCGGCGAAAAAACCGTGGAGGCCCTGTTGGAATCCGCCGACCGGTTCGGCGGCAGCCCGGGTGAGTTCCTGTTGGCCCTCGCCGAGGACGCCGAACTGCCCGCGGCCGACCCGCTCGACGCGCGGGCCAAGGGCGCGCTGAGCGATTTCGCCTATATGTTGGCGAGCTGGGTCGAGGGGCTCGATCGAGTCGCGCTCGGGGAACTGTTGGATCGCGTGTTGGCCGAAGTCGACTACCGCGACTACGTGGAGGACGGCAGCGCACAAGGTGCCGACCGCTGGGAGAATGTGCTCGAACTGCACCGGGTCGCCGAGGAGTTCGGCGGGATGGGCCTTGCCACGTTCTTGGAGCACGTCGCGCTGGTGTCCGATCAGGACACCTTGACCGAGAATCTGAACGCACCGATTCTGCTCACGCTGCACGCGGCCAAGGGCCTGGAATTCCCCGTGGTCTTCATCGTCGGCTTGGACGAGGGGGTGTTCCCCCATCAACGTTCATTTGACGACCCCGAGGAGATGGCCGAGGAGCGTCGCCTCTTCTACGTCGGCGTCACCCGGGCCAAAGAACGACTTTACTTGCTGCGCGCGTTCCGCCGTCGATTGTACGGCAGCTCCAGCGTCAGCGAACCCTCGCGCTTCCTGGACGATATCCCCGCCGATCTCGTCAAGGGCAACTCGGTTTCTACCGCCCAACAGAGGCAGGCCAGCTACCGGCGGCAGACCCGCTGGGAGCCCGCGACCCAAGCCCCCGTCGAGCCGGTCGAGGCCCGCTACCGGGCTGGAATGCGAGTCGTCCACCCCACGTTCGGCGAAGGCATCGTCATGGACTCCAGGGTCGACCGCCAGGACGAGGAGGTGATCGTCGCCTTCGAAGAAAACGGGATCAAGCATTTATTGGCCTCCTTGGCCGCACTCGAGATCCAGCATGACGCCCGGAATTAACCGCCCGGCGCGGCGTCCCGAGCTACGGCAGGACGAGCGGCAGGAAGCATGAACCTCTTCGTTACCGGGGGCGCTGGATATATCGGCTCCATTGCAACCAAGCTTCTGCTCGAGGAGGGCCACCACGTCACCGTCTACGACTCCCTGGTGACCGGTCACCGCGCCGCAGTGCCGGACCGAGCCGAGTTCATTCACGCAGACCTGGCCGACGGCGAACGCCTCTCTGCCGCCCTGAACGCTCGCGCCTTCGATGCTCTGTTCCATTTCGCGGCCTTCATCGAAGCGGGCGAGAGCATGCAAGATCCCGGCAAATACTTCCAAAACAACCTGGCGAACTCCCTGGGACTGCTGGAGGCCTGTGTGCAGGCCGGCGTGCCGCGCTTGGTCCTCTCGTCGACCGCGGCGGTCTACGACTCCAGCGATGAGCCGCTTTTCGAAGATTCGCCGCTGGGCCCCGCCAACGTCTACGGCCAGACCAAGCTGATGATCGAACAAGCGCTTGATTGGTACCGCACCCTCCACGGCCTGCACTTCGCGGCGCTGCGATACTTCAACGCCGCCGGCGCCCTCCCGGAGCGCGGCGAGGCCCATCAGCCTGAAAGCCACCTGATTCCGCTCGTTCTGCGCGTCGCTCTCGGCCAGCGGGAGAACATCAAGATCTTCGGCACCGACTATCCGACCCCCGACGGAACCTGCATCCGGGACTACATTCACGTCGCGGACCTCGTGGAGGCACACGTGTTGGCGCTCCGCAGGCTGGAAGACGAGGACAAACTGGTCTACAACATCGGCAACGGCGCGGGTTATTCGGTGCGCGAGGTCATTGAGGTGGCGCGCGCGGTGACCGGTCACCCCATCCCGGCCGTGGAAGCGCCTCGCCGTCCCGGCGACGCGCCCCACCTTGTCGCCTCGGCCGATAAGATCCAGCGCGAACTCGAGTGGGCGCCACAGCATCCGGGCCTGGACGACATCATCGGTTCGGCCTGGGAGTGGCACCGCACTCACCCCCACGGATATCGTGAGGGGGGCTGAGCCACATCCCCTCGCCGGCTTCCCAGCGCCGGTCGGCCTCGGTTCCGGCCCCATCCGCCCCCGTGCTATAATCCCGCCAGCTCTCCATCCGCCGGCCGCACGGTCGGCGGAACTCCACAACCAACCCAACCGGGAGACATGCATGACCTTCAAGTACGCCCAGGTGCCTCAAGACGGAGAGAAG
>CAZFCJ010000162.1:0-6234 GCA_964517315.1 uncultured Anaerolineaceae bacterium
TCGGCACCTACGTGCTGACCTTCGCCGCCTTGAGCTTCCTGGGCCTGGGGGTGGAAGCGGGGTACGCCGACTGGGGCCAGATGATCAACTTCGCCCGCAATTGGATCCCGGTCCTGGGGCAGTACTGGCACACGGTCGTCTTCCCGGGTGCCGCGATCGTGCTCTTCGTGTTGGGTTGGAATCTCGTCGGCGATGCCTTTCGCGATCTGCTGGATCCCCGACTGCGAGGCACGCGCTAGCCATTCACTGAACCTTCAATCGATCCCTAAACCTTCGGGGCGACCGGCCGGTCGCCCCGATAGACTCGGTGCCCCGCACTTCCAAAGTGCGGGGCACCTTCTTCCAGCTCCTACCCCGGCATAGCTAGCGCATCGATCGCTGGGGCGGTGCAGAGGCTCAGTGAGTTCGATCGGATGGGCACAGCGCACTTTCCTGGAGCGTCGAGTGCGTTGCCCCTATCCATGAGCGCCTCGGTATATCGGCCGGGCGGTCACGATGACCGTGCCTCGTGAATTCACACACAAATGGTTCGCGCGGCCGCGGCCCCGGCACCCGCCCAGGAGCACATCGCAATGCGCCGCAATCATCCGGTGCCATGGGCGACTCATGGAAAGCCATCGACGGGCATCGGAAGAGTGGCGATATAGAGACGTCGCATGCGACGTCTCTATATCGAACGGGGGAGCTCTTTATACTGGTGCAGTGGTCCGAGAATCGACGCTTTGCTGCGCGTGACAACCGTTCATCACTCCCGGTCGCCATCCTGACACTGGTCGACCGTCATCGGCCGGGCGCCGTGGAAGCGGCAGGTCATCTCGAAATCGCCGCCCGATCTGGCCGTCATGTAGATCCATCCGCCGCGCTGCGCCACATGCTCAGCTTCAAGATCGCGCAATTGCACGGAAGGCTGGCCCGCGAGCCATAGCCCTACGTTCTGATCGACGTCGAGCTGGTAGCCCGAGGACCCGAACTCCGGCGGCACCTCCTCGCCGCGAGCCCCCGCCAGGTCGGTCATCCAACCCGCCAGAACGGGCAGTAGGTCGTCGCAGAAGGTAACCGACGAGCCCATCACCGAGCATCGCAGCAGGAATCCGTTATCAAATTCCACATCGACCACGGCCGTCGTCGGTGGAGCGAGGTTGTTTTCGGCTGTGTGCAGAACGTATCCCTCCGTCAGTGAATCACGGTAGAAGTTCACGACCGCGTAGTTGACGCCGCGCGCGTCCGCCTCCGCTTTCGCATCCTGGAGCACGAGTGACACTACTTCATGGACGTTGAGCTGGGCCGACCGCAACGGTGAGTACAGAAGCTCATGGGCCGCGCCGGCCAGGGCCAACGTCAGGGGAAGGATAGGGAGCAGGAGCAGGATGGAGCCCACGGTCAAGCTCCGCTCGCTGTCGGCCCAGTCCACGGCCAGTTCGACGAGTATCCGCTCGAGCAGGCCGGCCATCGCGCCCACAACTGCGCCCATCACGATCAGCAGCGTGGACCGGGTGGCGACGGAGCTTCCCGAGGGGTAGACCGTGAGGCCCCAGAAGCTGCCGTCAAGGAGCCAAACGGCCAGGTCCCGTCCGCCGAACGGCAGCCATCCGGCCAGGCCGCCCAACAGGCCACCTGTGAGGCACCACACGGCGACGTAAAGGACCGTGACGGAGAAGTAGGCCGAGAGCCGTCCGGCCAGAATGCAGACTATCAGCGCGAGGGGGAACCCAAGCACTGGTACGGTCCATGCCAAATCGGCGTGGCTGGAGGCCAGCAGTGAGGCGTGGTGGCCCCAAAGCGCGACGGAGTAGGAGAGCGCGAAGACGACGCCATAGGCAGTCCCTGCGGAGAGGAAGAGCTTCCGCGTCAGGACCGGGAGTTCATGGAGTCTCGGAAACGAGCGGTCTGCTTGCATGCGGACGGTTTGCTCTTCGACCGTGCATGGCGGTGGTCACGCTAGTGACGGCCGATCGGAGCCGCATAGGCGTTGGTTGAATGAGCTCAGCCGCCGGGCCTCCACTCATCATTGTGAACGGTCCTGCTCGGGCGCGTCTATTCGGTTTTCCCCCACCCGGTTCCGATCCGCCGCAGCCCAGGGCGAAGTTCGGCCATGCTGCATATACGGTGAACTCGATCTCGAGCTTGGGGAAGGTGGATGGCGGCGCTCGGTGGATGGCATCATTGGGGTTGCAAGTTATGTATTCTTGCTCATGGTTGTGAAGTGCAAACCTATTCTACTCTTCATCTGATGTATGGTCCCAATTCGACCAGCCCGCGTCGCCAATGGCTGGGCGGGGCGCTGTCGCTTCTGTTCCTCAGCCTGGCCGCTGGCTGCGCGCCGGCAAATCCTACCGCACCACAGCCGTCGCCCAGCGCCACTCCCACAGATCCTCCGACAACGGCGCCTTCCCCGACTCCCGCACCAAGCGCGACCGCCGAAGCGGAGGGTTGCGAAGCACCGCTGGCGGAGGCGACGGTCAGGTTCGATCCCACCGAATGGCTGAGGACCGACTTCTGCCAGCACAGCGTGGAGTACGAGGAGATATTCGGGGGCGGCTCGGTCGCGCCTGACAGCATTCCACCGATCGACGATCCGAAGTTTGTGGCGGTGAACCCGGCGGATGAATGGCTGAGCGACGGTTCGCCCGTGATCCTATTCGAACTTGAAGGCGCCGTCCGGGTATATCCGCTGTCAATTCTTATTTGGCACGAGGTCGTGAATGATACGGTCGCAGGCGAGCCGATCCTGATCACCTACTGTCCGCTGTGCAATTCGGCGGTGGCCTTTAAGCGCACGCTGCCCGACGGAGAGGTGCTCAGGTTTGGCACGACTGGGGTCCTGCGCAATTCGAATCTGATCATGTACGACCGCGGTACCCAGTCCTGGTGGCAGCAGATCACGGGCGAGGCGATTGTGGGGGAACTCACCGGTGCCCGGTTGGAGGTCCTACCGGCCCAGACGGTCAAGTGGGAGACGGTCGTGAGCCGGTGGCCGGAGGCTCAGGTTCTGTCGACGGAGACCGGCTATGATCGCCAGTACGGTTCAAACCCGTACGTCGGCTATGATCGGCTGGACAGCAGCCCCCGCTATCGGCTGACGAACGAGGACGATCGTTTGCTCCCTAAGGCAAGGGTCGCGACCGTCAACCTGAACGGGGAACAGATGGCCTTCCCGTTCAACGAGTTGTCCGAGGCTCGAGTCGCCAACGCGGTCGTCGGCGGCGAGCCGATCGTCGTCTTCTGGGAGCCTGGCGCCCGTTCTGCGGTGAACGCCGGATCGGTTCGGCTCTCCCGCGAGGTCGGTTCGGTCGGCGCCTTCCGCAGGACGGTCGAGAACCGGGAGCTCACGTTCACGTTCGAGGACGGCGCGTTCCGAGATGAGGAGTCCGGGAGCATCTGGACCATCCTCGGCTCCGCAACCGAAGGTGAACTGGCTGGCGAAGCGCTGGAGCCTGTGGTTGTCGGCGAGCATTTCTGGTTCGCCTGGGCGGCCTTTTACCCGGAGACCGGGATCTGGGAACCGTAGCAGTCCCCGCGCCTGGCCTTCAGCAACCATGTAGCGGCCGATTCGCTGAAGCCGTCCTCCGGAGGGGCACGATACCCAGCACCTGACGGTCTGGGCAGGTGTATCGTGCCCCGACAGCACGGATCTCGAAGCACCTGCCGCGGCCTGAAGGCCCGTATCCCCCCCGGCTGAAGTCGTCGAATTCCCGCTTCATACCGATACAGGAAGCAATCCAAAGCTAACGATCGGAACGGTGCAAAGGCAGTGCCTGACCGATGGAACCCGTTGATGCAGGAGCGCATCACGAGGCGCCCATGCATGGGCGGTTGGACCCCGGATCCAGGCCGCTCGCCGCTAACAGGGATTCAGGAAATGCTCGGGGGGCACGGGCTGACCGAATGCCCGTAAATGGATTATCACGAATGGACGGCAGCCGTTTGAACAGCTCGGGTCGCCGGTTGCAGCCCAAGCCTGCTTCATCTGTACCGATCGACCGAACAGTGCATCAAGAAATCAAGCAGAGAGTTCCGAGGAATGACCCGTTTGAACTTACAATTATGTGCCGTCCACCAGACGGTCGGCCAGCCACATGGTCGGGCCGGAAGGAGGGGGAGTGCTTTGTGGACACCCTGGGGGTGTCCGAACGGAGATCGGGCCCGGTTTTGCAAGTGCGACTCGTGGAGGCGGGTGGATGGAACGCAACGCATTGGAAGGCAACCCAAGGAGCACATTGTCTGGACGAGCGTTCTGGAGTTGTATGATCGCGCTGATGGCCGGTACGGCCCTGTCTCTCGCGCTGTCCGTACTGTCAGGGGCGCCAGCAGAAGCCCGTCAGCTCCAGCCCGATCCGACCGAATCACCGGCGCAGCGGCTCGCAGAGCCGACATTGCCTGCCGCCCCCTCCGTCGCCGATTACGGTGCACAGGATTACTGGCTGAGCTGCATGGCGTGTCATGGTGACCGGGGTCAGGGGCTGACCGATCCGTTTCGCCAACTCTATCCCCCCGATCACCAGAACTGTTGGACGTCCGGCTGCCACGGCGACCGCCCATATCAAGGTGGGTTCACCCTGCCGGAGAGCATCCCGCCCGTGATCGGGCCTCAAGCGCTGACGCGTTTCGAGGATGCTCAGGCGCTCTCCCAGTACGTGCGGGCCGCCATGCCCTGGCACGACCCGGCCAGTTTGTCCAGTCAAGAGTACGATCGTATAATTGTTTTCCTGTTGCGCGAGAACGATATGGAAATGGACGAGGAGCTGATGGCAAGGGATTCGGCTGGAGACACGGGCGGAGGTTCAGGCGCCCAGGAGGCCGTGAATCGGACTCCACCCGGCTTCGGGCATTCCCGGTCGCCCACCGTCGTGGTGCTGGCGCTATTGGTGCTCGTTCTCCTCTCCGCGTTTTTTGTCTCCCGCTATCGAGCAACCTATTGATTTGACGGATTAACGATGTGCGCTGGACGCTCCAAAGACCGAGCTGCTGACCTGCCTTCGTCTCGGCCGTCCGGTGCGGTCGACTCGGAGCCCCCTCGTGACGGACCGCTGCACAAGCTGGCGCTTTCGTAAGCCCCTCAAAATGGCGACCGGCTCCGCCTGCTGTGCTAGAATGCGCCCATGAATCCCTCGCGTGTCCTCATCGTGGATGATCAACGCCAGGTGAGCCAGGTGTTGCGGTCCAGCTTGGAGTTATCCGGGCGGGAGTACATCATCAGCGAGGTGACCTCGGCGGAAGAAGCGCTGGCAGAATTGTCCCGTGCTCCCATCGACCTCCTTGTGACGGACCTACGTCTTCCGACCATGTCGGGACTCGAGCTGGTTGAACAGGCCCAAGTGAATAACCCTCAGCTTCAGACCATCATGATCTCCGGCAACCCCACTCAGGAGATTCGGATGCGCGCCGAGGAGCTTGGAGTGGTGGCCTTTTTGCCCAAACCGATCGCGACCAACGCGTTCCTCGAAATCGTCGAGGCGGCGCTTGAGGTGGCGGAGGAGCAGGCCGCCGCCGAGGAGAACAGGCCGCTCGACGAAATTGAGGCGCGGCTTGTGGAATTGCGCGCCCAGATCGGCGCAGAGGCGGTGTTCTTAATTCAGGCGGACGGGGAGGCGTTGGCCATCGCGGGCCAGGCGGATGGTATCCATCTGGACACCATGCTTCAAGCCCTGCTCGAAGCCCACCGCGCTTCCATTGGCGTCAGCCAGAGCCTGGGTGCTGTGGACGGGAAAAGTTTTCACCATTACGATGGCCAGGACTACAATTTGTATCTGACAAATTTGGGCGAAGTGGGTGCGCTCGTCATCATCCATGGGGGATCGCAGGAGACCGGCCGGCTTGGGGCTGTAATGCACTATGGCCGTAAAGCTGCGCTGGACATCGCCGCATATCTGGGTGAGGCCAAGTCGATCGCCAGCCCTGAGGTCCCACTCGATGAACGATGGGAGGAAGTCATGTCGGATGAAGAGAACACTGATCTGGACCCCGATGAATTGGAAGCGGCCGCGGAGCAGCTCGATCCCAGCGGGGCCGACGACTTCTGGGAGGAAGCCTCCGAGACGTCAATGCAGCCGGACGGCGCGGAGGATTCACTGACGTACGATCAGGCCCAGGAATTGGGCCTCTTGGAAGACGATTCATCCTGAGCTTATCCTCTTCTCAACCCCGTGCCCACCTAGGAATGGACCGCTGCTGCGGTATGTTACAATGCCGGGCGCTGATTGGGGCGTGGTGCAACGGTAGCACAACGGACTTTGG
>CAZFCJ010000163.1:0-6202 GCA_964517315.1 uncultured Anaerolineaceae bacterium
GCCGGCTTTATCGGTTCCCACCTTGCCCATCGCCTGCTGGACCGGGGTGACGAAGTCATCGGTGTCGATAATGTCAACGACTACTACGACGTGTCGTTGAAGGAAGCCCGCCTGGCACGGCTCACCGACAAGGCCGGTTTTACCGAAGTGCGCAAGGACGTGGCGGACAGGGAAGCCATGGCAGCGGTGTTCCGTGATTTCCAGCCCGAGCGGGTGGTGCATCTTGCCGCCCAGGCCGGCGTGCGCTACTCCATCGAGAACCCCCACGCCTACGTGGATGCCAACCTGGTGGGCTTCATGAACATCCTGGAAGGCTGCCGCCACAACGACGTCAAGCACCTGGTCTACGCCTCCAGCAGCTCTGTCTACGGCGCCAACGAGGCCATGCCCTTCTCCGTGCATGACAACGTGGACCACCCCCTGAGCCTCTACGCCGCCTCCAAGAAGGCCAACGAGCTCATGGCCCATACCTACAGCCACCTGTACAACCTGCCCACCACCGGCCTGCGTTTTTTCACCGTTTACGGCCCCTGGGGCCGGCCGGACATGGCGCTGTTCATCTTCACCAGGAAGATCCTCGCCGGTGAGCCCATCGATGTGTTCAACCACGGCCATCACCGCCGGGATTTCACCTACATCGACGATATCGTGGAGGGCGTGGTACGCACCCTGGATCACGTCGCCGAGCCCAACGAGCAGTGGTCCGGCATGGAGCCGGACCCGGGCACCAGCAAGGCCCCGTACCGGCTCTACAACATCGGCAGCAACAACCCGGTGGAACTGTCACGGTTCATCGAGATCATCGAGGAGCGGGTAGGGCGCAAGGCCCAGAAGAACTTGTTGCCGCTGCAACCAGGGGATGTGCCGGCTACCTACGCCAACGTGGATGCCCTGATCGAGGATGTGGGCTACAAGCCGAATACCCCGGTGGAAGAGGGCATAGCCAACTTCGTGGACTGGTACCGGGATTTCTACAAGGTCTGAGGCTGGGTTCGCCGGAAGGTCAGGAGATCAGCGGAGCGGGCCCCGGATTCGGGGCCCACAAGGGGGTCAGTAGCCGGGGAATTCCTCGGTACGGATGTTGTCCTCATCCACGCCAGCGTCGGTCAGCATGTTGAACAGACCTTCCACCATATCGGGCGGGCCGTCCAGGTAGTAGATCGGCTTGGTGAGGTCGTCCAGGTACTTCTCCAGCATGGCCTTGTCCACATGGCCGGTTTCGCCATTCCAGGATTTGTCGGACTTGTCCATCTGGGTCATGGTGGGCACGAAGGTGTAGTCCGGATTGCTGTCACTGGACTGGTCCAACTCCTTCAGGAAGGCCGCGTCTTCCGGCCGATGGTTGGAGTAGAACACCACCAGCTTGTGGCCCACCTTGTCCTTCAGCGCCTGCAGCACGATGCTTCGCACCGCGGTGACACCAATACCACCGGTCAGGAAAACCGCCGGCTTGCTCTCGTCGTTATGGAGCTTGAAGGAGCCGCCCGGGCCGTCCAGGAGAATCTCATCACCCGGCTCCAGCTTTTCGATGCTGCGCTTGAAGGCACTGTCCCGCATCCGGGTGCCGCACATCAGGGTGTTCTCGTAGGGCGCCGAGGCAATGGTAAAGGTGCGGGAGTCGCCCTCGGAATCGGTTTCCGGCGGATCGATCAGCTTCCATTCCGCCACCTGGCCGGCCTTGAACTTGAAACCCTCTGGTTTCTCAAAGTGAAACGCCATGGTGTCCACAGCCACTTCCTCTTTGCTTTTCAGCTTGATTCTGTGCTCTGACATTGCGTACCTCACTGTCGGTCATGGATGACTTGACGGGGTTACCTCTAAACCTACGTGGGGATGGCGGGGGTCGATTACAAATGGGGCCTGGAGAGCTGGGCCTGGAGAGTCGCGCCTGGCGAGTTGGGCCGGTGCCCAAACGGTTACTTTTCCCTTGATGTCACGATTCCACAAGGATCTGGCACCCACGCAAAAGCTTCATTCCTTCCTTAGTGATATTTCTTTACTTGCCAACATACAGTTGAGAGCGGTCTTTGCCGCAACAGCGACACTGTCATCGCTGACTCATCCTAACCGCACCTCACGGTACACACGAACCAGTGTCAGGAGTGATTATGAACACTAAGAAGACCCTGCTTGCCGCCGCCCTTGCTTCATCGCTGGTGTTAAGCAGCCCCAACATCATGGCCCATGGCGGTTCTCCGGACTATCTGCCGATAGCGGAGGTGCTGACCTCATCTGGTGCCAGCTACAAGCTCAACGACGATCAGAGTGAGCTTTTGATCAAGTCCGGGGATGCAGAAATCCGGGTTCCGCTCGGAGAGAGCCAGGCTTATTACAATGAGAGACCGATTGAGCTATCCGCCCCGGTGAAAATGCAGGACGGTAAAGTGCTGGTTGGGCACAACTTTGCCCATGAAGTCTTCGCCAACCAAGTTTCCCAGAACATCAGCGTCGGCAATAAAACACATCCACTTGACCCACTGACGGCGGAAGAAATCACCAAGGCTACGAAGGCCGTCAAGGCCTCCAAGCATTACAAGGATACGATCCGTTTCACGCAAATACGCCTTGCCGACCCCAGCAAGGAGAAGGTGTGGGAGTGGTCCTTTGGTGAAGGCCACGACTTTTCACGCCAGGCCATTTTTACGGTGGTGGACGGGAGAAAGGTCATTGAAGGCACCGTGGACCTCGAATCCGAAAAGGTCCTTCGTTGGGAGCATATTGAAGGTGCCCACGGCATGGTTACCTTCGATGATTTCCTGGCTGTCCAGGAAATTGTCACAAACAGCGATGCCTACAAAAAGGCATTGAAGAAGCGTGGTATTGACGATGTCGGGAAGGTTGTCGCAACGCCACTTACGGTGGGCTACTTTGGCGGCGACGATGACCTCAAGCATGAGCTGAAACTTCTGAAAGTGGTGTCTTACCTTGATGTGGGTGACGGTAACTACTGGGCGCACCCGATCGAAAACCTCGTCGCGGTGGTGGACCTGGAGAAAAAGAGCATTCTTAAGATCGAGGACGACGGCGTTATACCGGTCCCGATGACGCCTCGTCCCTACGACGGCCGCAATCAGGAAACCATTGCGAATGTAAAACCCCTGATGGTGGTCCAGCCTGAAGGCTCCAATGTCTCCATGTCGGGCAATACGATCAGCTGGCAGAACTGGGACTTCCATCTCAAGCTGAACTCCCGCGTCGGTCCCGTCATTTCGACCCTCACCTATAACGACAAGGGCGACAAGCGCAAGATCATGTATGAGGGATCGCTGGGCGGCATGATCGTGCCCTATGGCGATCCTGACGTGGGTTGGTACTTCAAGGCCTACCTGGACTCCGGTGACTACGGCATGGGCAATCTGACTTCCCCGCTGGAGGCCGGTGTCGATGCGCCCAATAACGCCACACTACTTCCGGCTACCCTGGTGGATAACGGCGGCGAGCCTTTCACCATTCCGAACGCCATCGCGGTTTTTGAGCGCTATGCGGGCCCGGAGTTCAAGCACACCGAGATGCTGGGCAGCAGTCCTGGAAACACCAGTCGTGAGCGGAGGGAGCTGGTTGTGCGCTGGGTAAGCACAATTGGTAACTACGACTATATGTTCGACTGGATTTTCATGGCCAACGGCAATATCAAACTCACCGTTGGAGCCTCTGGCATTGAAGCCGTCAAGGCTGTGAAGTCCCGGACTATTCACGACGAGACCGCAGAAGAGGATACCCGTTACGGCACCCTGATCGACCACAACATCGTGGGTACCACCCACCAGCATATCTACAACTTCCGCCTGGATATGGATGTTGATGGCACGGGCAACAGCCTTAAGGAAATCGATCCCGTTGTTGCGAAGAACACCGATGGTGGCCCGCGCAAGAGCGTCATGATTACCAAAGAGCGAGTCGTAGCCACCGAACAGGAGGCAGTACAGAAATTCGACCCGTCCACCGTTCGCCTGATGACCAACCCCAACAAAGAAAACCGCATGGGCTATCCCGTGGGGTACCAGATCATCCCGTTCGCCGGTGGCACCCATCCCATCGCCAAGGGTGCGTTATTCAGTGAGGACGAGTGGCTGTATAAGCGTGTCAGCTTCATGGATAAGCAGATCTGGGTGACGCGCTATAAAGTCGAGGAGCGTTTCCCCGAGGGCACCTATCCGAACCGTTCCAAATCCGATACCGGCCTGAAAGTCTTCGTGGAGGACAACGAGTCGATCGAGAACGTCGATACCGTGCTGTGGATGACAACCGGCGCCACGCACGTAGCCCGGGCTGAGGAATGGCCCATCATGCCCACCGAGTATGTCCACTCCATGTTGAAACCTTGGAACTTCTTCGACGAGACCCCCACGCTGAACCTGCCCGAGTAACAGGGGCAGGAAGGGCAAGGTTTCAGAACCATCAGTTTTCCGGGCAGGGACGTCCGGATACAAACCCGGATGAAAGAGAGTCAGCACAATGATCAATACAAAATTCAAAAGAATCGCTCTGTACACGGCTTTGGCCGGATTATCGGCGCCAGCCTCCGCTTACAACCTTTACGAAGAGAACGGCACCGAGCTGAACCTCGACGTGGAGGCCGTTGTGGGTGTTTTCTCCAGTCAGGAAACCTACAACCTCGGCGCCAAATCTGAAGCAGGGGAGTCTGAATGGCAGGAGGGTTACATCAAGTACGGGTTGTCGGGAAGTCATGTCATCGGCTCAGGCAGCAGTGTTTACGGTGGGGTAAATCTTATTTCATCGGGAACTTGGGGCGATGGAGACGCCGCCGGCGTTACGTCGGGCAATGAACGGGAAACCGACCTGGAAGACGCCTACCTCGGCTGGCGCTCCGGCAATCTGATTCCAGCGCTCGGAAACGATGGTCTCGATATTTCTGCCGGGCGCCAGCAGTTCTCCATTGGCGATGGCTTTCTCATCAACAGTGATGCCCTGAACTTTGGCGATGCCCTGAATGCGCCAGGTCTGGACTTTAATCGGGGCGGGGCCTACTGGCTCGCGGCTCGCAAGGCGTTTGACCAGACCGCTATTGCGCGTATTGGCGGTTCAGAAGGGCTGCGCGCCGACCTGTTCTGGCTGGCCTCGGACAATAAAGCACAAGCGGAGATGGAACTGGCCGGTATCAATGCCGAGTATGTGAGCCCAGAGGGAACCTTTGGCCTGGCCTACATTGAGGGCCTGGAGGTAGATGACACCTTCGCACCGATCCTGGGCTATGGCTCAAGGGACGGCCAGCAGACCACCAGCCTGCGCTATCAGGGCAATGGTGGAATAGAAAACCTGTTCCTGTCCGCCGAGTTCGTCTTCCAGGAGCCGGGGAACAGTTCCGCTGAAGACGCGAATGCGTGGTACGCCGAAGCAGGCTGGACCTTCAGTGAGACGCCCTGGTCACCAAGCATCAATTACCGATACTCGAGCTTCGATGAAAGTTTCGACCCGCTCTTTTTCGGCTTCAGTCGTGGCTATGGCACCTGGTTCCAGGGCGAAGTAGCCGCCAATTATGCAGGACCTTTCAACTCCAATTCCGATGTGCACCACCTGGCTCTTAAGGCAACGCCATCGGAAACGCTGAGCGTCGGAGCCCTTTTCTTCGAGTTCAGTGATACAGCGGGCGGCAGCGACAACCTGGACGCCAGGGAAGTCGATATCTACGCCGAATGGGTGGCAGCCCCCCATCTGATCATCAGCCCGCTGATCGGGTTCTACAGTCCTGACAAGAGTGCGGCCGAAGGCGGTAGCCAGATCGGAAACGACGATACCAATATCTACGCCCAGATCATTGCGATTGTCCCTTTCTGAACCCACCAGATGGCGCCCACGACCTCCAGGCCGACCGGCCTGGCCGGTTGTGGGTGACTCACAGGGGTGTCGGTATTTCCGCGATCAAGAATACTTTCTGGAGAACAGTCGAATGCAGACCTATAGCAATATGGTGAGTGGCAAACGGGTTGAAGCCGCGGACCATCAGGAGATCTTCAACCCCGCAACGGGCGCCTCTCTGGGGCTTGCGCCCCTCAGTCAGGAGTCCGATGTGGATGCCGCCGTAGAAGCGGCGCGGCGGGCCCAGCGGGATTGGGCCCGCGTCAGTGACCAGGAGCGTCGGGCCGTCGTGTCCCGCGTCGCCCAGGTGCTGGAAGAAAACGCGGAATACCTGGCTGAACTGATTACCCGGGAGCAGGGGAAGCCCCTGTCCGGTCCTGGCTCC
>CAZFCJ010000164.1:0-921 GCA_964517315.1 uncultured Anaerolineaceae bacterium
AGACCCAGGAGATCATGGGCGGCGTCCCGGTCCCCCACGGACAGGACTGCAGCTGCGGGAAGTGTGAGGACTGGGGGCGGGTGTACTCGTTGAAGGACTAAGGGGATTCCAACGTTTGGGCTTTGGAAGGCCGGCTGTAGCTCTGGGCTAGCCGGACCGGCACCCGATCGCGCTCCTGGACCGCCCGGTTGGCCTTGCGGACGCCGACCTGGTCGTCGATCAAGGTCGAGTGAAATCTCATGCCGCGGCGGGATAACCCGTGTGTCTTCTCCAGGAGAGCTCCCCAATATGGTGCCGCGCGGGAGCAATCGGCTGGGGCACGTTTAAGAGGGCCGTTCACCTGGCTCCAGATGACGGGAAAACCGCTCAATAAGAAGTTCGACATACTCAGACGGTGACCCCATGACCGACTACGCTATCTCTATTCCATCCCTGGACGGCGGGGATGAACCTGTCGATTTGACTCTTTCGGCAGGCCAGCACGTTTTCCTGCTTGGTGCAAACGGGTCAGGAAAGTCTGCCCTCATGCACCACCTGTACAAGTCCCATCACGAGGATTGCGTACGCCTCTCGGCTCACCGTCAAACGTGGCTTGCATCAGCTTCTCTTAATCTGTCTCCTCAAAGCAAGAGCCAATCTGAACGCAACATCAAGAGCCGTGACACTCGACCAGAGGCTCGCTGGAAGGATGAGATGGCAGCCGCTCGCGTTAATATCGCCGTCTACGACTTAATCGACTCTGAGAACATTCGTGCGAGAAGTATTGCTGCGGCCGTCGACGATGGTGACCTGGATCAGGCCAGTGCTCTGTCCGATACAGATGCACCAATCGCCGTGATTAACGACCTGATGAAGCTAGCCGGTCTTCCTATCGAAGTTGCGATTCATGAGAATAAGAGCATTCTCGCGTGTCGAAATGAT
>CAZFCJ010000164.1:931-2058 GCA_964517315.1 uncultured Anaerolineaceae bacterium
GACAGTATCGCAGAACTATCTGATGGTGAGCGAAACGCGCTCCTCCTCGCTGCATCGGTCCTCACGGCACCCGATGATTCATTGGTTCTCATTGATGAGCCGGAACGGCACCTTCATCGATCCATCATTTCGCCGTTGTTGACTCACCTTTTTTCCCGAAGACCTGACTGCGCATTCATCGTTTCTACACATGAGGTACTCCTCCCCATGGACCATCCAGAAGCGGCAACGGTCCTCGTGCGGGAGTGTGCTTTCAGTGGAAAAACTCCGAGCGGATGGAGCGTTGATCTCCTCCCTGCCGACGCTGAGATTCCGGAGGGAACAAAGTTGGACATCTTGGGTGCCCGCCGGAAGGTCCTTTTTGTCGAAGGGACCGAAGATAGTCTGGACAAGCCACTTTATGGGGTTCTCTTTCCAGAGGTTACCGTCGTGTCCAAGGGAACCTGCAGTGAGGTCGAACGGGCAACGCTAGGGGTTCGGAGCGCTGAGGCACTTCACTGGACGGAAGCCTGCGGCTTGGTGGATGGAGATGGACGTGGGCCCGATGACGTGGAGCAGTTGCAGGCGCAAGGAATCTGTGCCATACCCCACTACTCTGTGGAGTCCTTGTACTATCACCCGGATATGCTGCATGCCATTGCCTCTCGGGTGGCCGGCATCGATGGTTCGAATCCCGAAGAGAGAGTCGAACGTGCCGTAGCCGCCGCTTTAGAGGCAGCCGCGCCGCATCGAGATCGATTATGCGCAAGGGTCGCAAACCGGAAGATTCGGGAGCATGTTCTTCAAGCTACGCGAGTACTCCGCTTTCGACGCAGCCGTGAAGGATGGTGATTTCTTAGCCCTCGTTCAGCGCTATCCTATCAGGGAAACGCCCGCATTGACACGCGCTGCGTCGGAACTCGGATTCCAGTCTAGACGCGATTATGAAGCCGCCGTTCTTCAGGCTTGCGGTGATAATGCCGAAACGCGGGCGCAAGTGATTGGCTGGCTCGGCCACCTCGAATCAATGCTCAATCAGGATGAAACAGAAGATGTCGAACAAGTTGCTCCAACCGACCCTGCTCCGCAGGGCGGCTGAGCTCAACTGTTATCCGCTCGTGAGGTTGATATGAGCGACAATTGGAGCC
>CAZFCJ010000164.1:2068-3529 GCA_964517315.1 uncultured Anaerolineaceae bacterium
GCACAATCAGGTGCCCTCATGGGTCGAGCACGGCAATTGGAGCCGCGAGGAACTCCGAGCATCCGTCGAAGCTTACCTTGAGATGCTTGGCCTTGAGCGAGCCGGCCGCCCGTTTATTAAGAAGGCCTACTACGAGAAGCTCGCCGGCGACTTCGGTCGGACCAGCTCGGCATATGAGTATCGAATGCAGAACATCTCGTACGTGCTCTCACTCCAGGGACGATCATGGCTGGCCGGCCTGGCCCCTGCGAGTCATGTTGGGTCCAACGTCTTTGAGACGTTGGAGGAGTTGATCGCAGAAATCGAGGGACGAAAGCTGGGCTCAGACGCCGCCTTCCAGGCCGATGTCAATCGCGAGCTAGCGAAGAAGTCGGACTCGGTGCCACCTGGATCCTCGCGGCCCGACACGTTTGAAGCAGTCGTAACCCAGTTTAGGCGCGACCCAGCGGTTGTTGCCTGGGTACTAGACGAGGCGAAGGGCACGTGCGAGTGCTGTGGAACGCCGGCTCCGTTCCAGCGCGAGGACGGTTCGCCCTATCTGGAGGTTCACCACCTTGTCCGGCTGGCGGACGGAGGCGAGGATACGATTCACAACGCCCTCGCTCTCTGCCCGAATTGTCATCGGAGACTGCACTATGGGGCCGGCAGGCAGGAGCTCGCCTCCGAGCTTATGAACAGTATTCCGCGGCTTCAGCGGGCGGCCGGAACGAGCGAATAACATGTCGCTCGACCCGACCACGCTTCGGGTGGCGCGTTAGCGCCATCGTTGGCAAGCGCCCCGAACTTGCTAAGTCGCAGCTGCCGTATTCATACCTATGGCGCCCACTCTTCACGATCCACAGGACATCACCCCACTGTGGTCCACATTCAACATTCAACGGGCACTCGGGGTCGGCATCGTGGCGCTGTCTTCCGCCCCCTTATTCCAAGACGCTTCCATCATGTGGGGCGGGCCCGCCCGAGGTTTCCTGGTGGCGGCCATCGTTGTGCTCACAATGTCGGTCCTGATCGCCCAGGGTAGCCTGGTGGCTCACCGGCGCCTGGCCATCCAGTACGCCCAGTACGGGAACACGCGTCGCGAGAAGGAGTTCTTCCTTGAACAACAGATGCACCAAGCTCAGACCGCGGACCGGGACGCTACCTTGGAGCGCTTGAACAAGGAGGATCAAGAGATTGCTGAAAAGGCCGAGCACGAGTTCAAGCGAGTCGTGCGTTGGCTGTGGGCTCAATACGCAACGGCCATGCTAGGCGCACTGCTTGTAATCGCGACAATCGTACACACTCCTGGAGCGTGAAGTCGACGTATACGCTTGCCAACAAATCGCTCGACCCGACGCGCAACCGGCACAAGTGACGTAGCCGCGCGCGGGTCCGCCCAAGCGTTAGGCCGCGGGGATACGCACCTGGCCTCGCCAGATGGACGGGACTTCACGGGACCTCACCACAGAACACACGCCGACG
>CAZFCJ010000164.1:3539-4446 GCA_964517315.1 uncultured Anaerolineaceae bacterium
CTGATACGGTCACCTGTCCGATCGCAAACGCAAGACGACCCAGGAAACCATGGGCGGCGTACCCGTCCCTCACGGCGACAACTGCAGCTGCGGGAAGTGCGAGGACTGGTGACGGGTGTGCCCCTCGAAAGGGTATCAAGATTCAACTTCGGGCACGTTGGAGGGTCTGGTGTAGTGCGGCCTTGCCCGTTCAATGGATTTTATCGCTGAAATTCCGGGGGCGACCGACCGAGCTGACCCGTCGCAGGCAGCGAGGTCGTGTCGAGCGACATGTTATACTGGCTAGTGCCCGACCCGGTTCGTGATTCACGCTTAATAGCAAGCAATACGTTCCCATCGTGTCCAGGCGTTGTCCGGGACGTCTTCGTTGGGGGGAGGCTCATAGCCCATGGCAATCCCCCACAAGTCGGCCCGAAAATCGAGATTCTCACAACCCGCGGGGCGCGGAATAAGGGCGTGGGCGGGGTTATCAGGGTAATCCGGATGGTCCTCGACAGGATCCGGCTCTACTTCATACCCAAGGGCTCCCACTTCATCGCGAGAGAGGGCGACTGAGCCATACTCGTCCGGGTCCTTCATGCCCACCCCGTTGTATAATGGCGTCATAGCTATGACGTCGCGCATTTGATCGTAGTCATGGACGCTGCCATCATCCACTGAAAGACCATCGGTACCTTCAGGGGTAGAGAAAACTGGCGCCGCCGGCCACGGCCAGGCGGGAGACGGCAAGTGCTCCTGCCTCTTTTTCTTGTGCTCATAAGCGCCTTGCTTGAAGTGTCGGAGGACGCAATCCTCGAAGCGCGGCATGGCGCCTATCTCCGGATGAATTCTAGGACGAAGTGATCAACGCTCTGGGGCTCCAACCAGTTATGTGTACGGGTTCCCTGGCGTGACCGATAGGCCCATC
>CAZFCJ010000164.1:4456-5025 GCA_964517315.1 uncultured Anaerolineaceae bacterium
GAAAACGGTCTTGTGGGGTAGGTGGGACGTCAACAATAAGGAAGGCATCTCGTCTCAGCCATGTCAGATCGAGGCCGCCATCCGGTCGCGGGAACACTTCAGGCGGCCTAATTTTCTTGAGCCCGGCAGGTTCGAGAGCATGCACTAGCAGTGTTAACACCTTCTGGGCGCGCTCCCACGTCTCTTCGGTTACGGGAACCGCTCCTTCCCCATCCCAATCGGGCTCCAGTGACAGAATTGATTCGTATGGACGGAGCAACGATGCGACCCCTTCGTGGGTCCAAGTGACTTGGTCGAACGAAGAATGCCATGCTTCCATTTGGTGATTCAAAATGCCATCGACGAACTTGGTCATACTATTCCAGTCGTCTTCACGTGCGGAGATTGGTGCTGTGGGGGGCACCATAGTCAAAGCGTTGGAACGCTTGCAGTCAATCCACGCTTGGGGTCCCCTCGTGCTCGGGCTGGACTCGATTGCGCTACGAGGCCAATTCCGTTGATACGAGAAATCGCATCCAATCATCAAATTCACGCCAACCATTCAAGGTCCAAGTCGCCCATGATCGTGC
>CAZFCJ010000164.1:5035-6159 GCA_964517315.1 uncultured Anaerolineaceae bacterium
TTTTCCTGCGCCCGTTCCAGCGTCGATTTCAGTTCTGCAACCTGCTCAGGAGTGAGCGAGAAGAAGTAATTATTAATGGATCCGTCCTCAGAGTGAGCAGAAATCCTAAGTGAGTGCCTAATCGCAAAGGCCTGAGCCTTCAGTGCGCGGTCAAAAACTGGTCGGATATCCGTGAGTATCCGGGCGTCGCAGAAGCCGTTGGGGGAATCAGACAAGACTGAGGAGGCTTTTGCCGCTACTCCAAACGTATCTTCCGCTTCGAAGACGCGGGTTAGTCGATCCACTACGACTTCCTGCCAATCCGAATCGCGCTCTTCCCAGGATGCGGCTTGGGAGGCGACCCCCCGAGCTACGTCGTTAGCCGTTTCGTCGCCCCGCTCATAGTCCAGCATCGAGTTTATCAGGAGCGTCGCGAGTCGGGCGGCCTGGTCCGGTTCGATTGATGCGGCCTTTGCAGTGGCCGACACGATTCTGTTGATGCTCGCCGATGGAGACCGGGTAATCTCTTCGAGAAGTGCGTCCCACTTCTCCTGCGGCATCTCGCCAACCCAATCAATCGCCGTACGGAACGGCTGAGGTACAACTAACGGCATTGGGAGCCCTCGTACCTCATCCAGGAGCTTGAAGTTTGGCCTCGGCTCTTACCACGTTCCCGCACCCCGTCGGTTGGCCTGTCACTGAAGTACGTAGAAGTTCCCCCTCATTAAAGGTTGGACTTTGGGCCCAGGGGAGATTCGACCGCATCTCACCCAACGCCAGCGAGTCGGACAGACCCTTCAGCGTTCGGCTGACGGCTCGTAGCCGTGTTCGGTGGCCTGCATGTTCAGGAAGGCCCGACGCTCCTCGGTCTCGGCTCGTGCCGAGCGTCCCGCCTGCGAGCCCCGCCAACTAGCGGGGCCTCGGCGGCCTCCGGGTCCGCGAGTTGTCCTGGTCCTGAGCCAGGAGCCGCCGCAGGAGGGCCACCAAGGCCTCGCTGTCATCGCCCACGTCCACCGCTTGGTGGTACCCCATGTCATCAACACCAGCGTCCCTGCGCACCTGCTCGCGCAGGCCGCTAAGCGCCAGGTGAACGTAGTAGGACGGCATCCGAGAGCTACCTGACCAACCGAAGTAGGCCCGAAGCT
>CAZFCJ010000165.1:0-6132 GCA_964517315.1 uncultured Anaerolineaceae bacterium
CTGGTTGAGCGTCTAAGCTAAGCGCGGAAGCGCTGGCGCACGTGCTGCGCCCACTGCAGGAGATGTTTGACCCGCAGGGATACCCCGACCTGCAGGTCGGCCTCGCCGCGCCGGATGACGCCGCCGTGTGGCGCCTCGACGACGAACGGCTGCTCGTCATGACGACAGACTTCTTCACGCCTGTCGTCGATGATCCCTACGACTACGGGGTCATCGCGGCGGCCAACGCGCTCTCCGATCTCTACGCCATGGGCGCGGCGCCGTTCATGGCCCTGAATATCGCCTGCCTGCCGGTGGATCTCCCCCAGGACATCGTCGAGCAGATATTCCGCGGGCTGGCGGCGACCGTGAAGAAGGCCGGCGCGGTGATTGCGGGCGGCCACACCATCCAGGACCGGGAGCCCAAGGTCGGACTGGTTGCTTTAGGGTTCGCCGATCCGGACGAGTTGATGGTCAAATCGGAGCTCCATACGGGGGACCGGCTGGTGCTCACCAAGCCGCTGGGGACAGGCGTCACCACGACGGCTTTGAAAGCGGGCCACGCGGAAGACGAACACATTGCCGGTGCGGTGGGGTGGATGAAGCGGCTCAACGCCGCCGCGTCGGAATTGGCCCGGGCCCAGGGGATCAGGGCCGGCACGGACGTGACCGGATTTGGCGCCCTCGGCCATGGGCTCGAAATGGCCGACCTGTCCGGCGTGGCGCTTGCGCTCGAGGCCGGCGCGATCCCGTTGATGAACGGGGCCGCCGGCTACGCCGAGCGCGGCTACATCGCGGGCGGCTCGGCGGACAATCGCAGCCACTACGGAGCGCGAATTTCATTTGAGCCGGGCAACGACGAGCCCCTCCCGACGCTGCTGTTCGACGCCCAGACCTCGGGCGGGCTCCTTTTGGCCGTGCCCGAGGAAAATCTGGAGGGGTTTCTGGAGGCCGCTGCCGCCGAGCAGCTGCCGGCGTGGGTCGTCGGCGAAGTGGTAGCGGGCGAGGGGGTCACGGTGCGGGCGGCCGGCGCGCCGCGCTGCTCGGTGGAGCAGCCGGACGGCGTCACCTATTGGAGCGCCTAACGAGACAAAGGAGACTGCATGCCAAAGGTAACGATTGTGGGCGCCGGTCACACCGGCGCGACGACCGCGCACTGGCTGGCCGAGCGTGAACTGGCCGATTTGGTCCTGGTGGATATCGTCGAGGGCATGCCCCAGGGCAAGGCGCTGGACATGACCGAGGCGATGCCCGTCATCGGTTCGGACGTGCGTATCGAGGGCAGCAACGGCTACGAGGCGACCGAGGGATCGGATATCGTGGTGGTCACGGCGGGACTGCCCCGCAAGCCGGGAATGAGCCGCGACGACCTGCTGGAGAAGAACAGCGAGATCGTGCGATCGGTCGTCGAGAGTTGCCTCGAGCATTCCCCCGAGGCCATTTTCATCATGCTCACCAACCCCTTGGACGCCATGGCATACCTGGCGATGCAGGTTGGAGATTTACCGCGCCAACGGGTGATCGGCCAGGCCGGCATTCTGGACTCGGCCCGCATGCGAGCCTTTGTGGCGATGGAACTGGATGTGAGCGTGCAGAACGTTCACTGCTACGTTCTCGGGGGGCACGGCGACGATATGGTCCCCTTGACCCGGCACTCGAACGTGGCCGGCGTCCCGTTGGCGGACATGCTGTCCTCAGAGCGGCTGGAGGCGATCGTCGAGCGCACCCGCAAAGGAGGAGGCGAGATCGTGGGGTTGCTGAAGGATGGCAGTGCGTTTTACGCGCCGTCTGCGGCCCTGGCGCAGATGGTCGAAGCGATCCTGCTCGACCGCCATCTCGTCGTTCCGGCCTCCGTGTACCTCGAGGGCGAGTACGGGCAGGATGGAATCTTCTTCGGCGTGCCCGCGCAGCTGGGCCGCCGTGGCCTGGAGAAGGTTATCGAGTACGAGCTGAACGCCCAGGAGCAGGAGGCCCTGGAGGCCTCGGCGGCGGGTGTGCACGAGGTGACGGAGGCGCTGTCTCTATAGGCTACACGCCTCAGGCGCCAGGCTTCGGGCCCTTGGCCCCCGGCCCCTGGCCTCGAGCTCTAGCCGCTAGCCCGATCCCGCCAATCCCCACGCCAGGCGCTTCTCTTCCGTTCAAACAGGCTACAGAATTTGGATTTGAAAGTGACCAAGGCATGAAGGCTCCCTTTGTGTTCTTATAGGAATCCCTTCGTGTGTCTTGGTGGTAGTTCCCCCTCGCAAGTCCCCAGCGGTCGGGCTACCCCTCCGGCGTCGGGCTGGTCTCCCCCGTGGGTGCACCGGACCAGGTGAAGTCGCGCTGGTCGCTGACCGCACCCGCCGATTCGTAGATGGCTTCACCTCGAGCGTTGCTCCCCACCTGACGCACCGTTTCCACCCACCAACGCATGATGTGGGGACGGTTCTCGTTGGGCCGGAACGAGGCGGGCACGATGTACTTGGTGTCGGTGACATATTGGTCGATGCGCCGGGTGCCCGTCCCCTCGGTCACGTCCAGCACGACCACATGGTAGAACTCATTCTCCCTGAGTTCCCCCACCGCGGCCCACTGGAGGGTGACCGAGTCGGAGCGAAGATCGAATGTCGCGCCGTCGGCCGGCAGCAGGAGATTGGGCGCGGGGTGGGGCGGCGGTAGGGTCGGCGTGGCGGTGGGACCGGTGGAAACTGTACGTTCGCAAAGCGGGATGCTCAGGATTTGGCCCTCGAAGACGGTGTCGGAGGTCAGCCCGTTCCAATCTTTGATCGACTGCATGTCGACGGCGTAATTCTGGGAGATCCCAAAGAGAGTGTCATTGGCTTCGACTTCGTAGGTCACCGTCTCACAAGCCGCGCGCGTCGCCTCCTCGGGAGGCAGGGTGGCGGTGGGCTCCGGACTGGGTGTGGCGGTCGGATGAGGGACCAGGAGCGTCTGTCCCACCGAGAGGGGACAGGTTGTGGCCAGCTGGTTCAACTGGATGATCGAGCCGACCGAGACATTGTAGAAGGCCGCGATCTGCAGGCAGGTTTCGTTGGTGCCCACGGTGTGCGTAAGCGGCGTCGGCGAGGGCTGAGGTGTGAATGTCGCCGTCGGCTGCGGCGTCACCGTCGCGGTGGAGGTTCGGCTGGGGGTTGAGGTCACGGTGGGCTCGGGCTCGCTGGCGCCAGCCCCCGTGTAGCGGACGGCGGCGAAAGTGGCGCCGGCGGAGAGCAGGATGAACGCAGCCAGCAGCCCGATGGCCAGCGGCAGCGGCAGTGTGACTTCCCGCCCTCCGGCTTGCTGCATCGAGCCGGTGGAGAGCTCGGCGCCGCACACGGTGCAGCGGCTGGCACCGGCGCTTACACTTGAACCGCAGCGCCGGCAGACCACTGTCTGCGCTTGATTTGAACTCGGTTTATCGGTCATTTCGAGGGGGTCATACGCTCCGCTTGCAGTTGAATCGGGGCATTATACCAGCCGGCCGGGCCGTCATGAGGCGGCGCTGCCGTCCAGGCCCAGGTCAGGGGCGATGCGCTGCATCGAGCCCAGAACGTGACCGACGTGGGACCAAAGTTCGACGCCCAGATCCTCGGCGCCCCGCTCGATATCCTCACGGTCCACGCCCGCCGCGAAGCGTGAGCTGTCCCATTTTTTTCGCACCGACCGGATCTTGACGTCCCGGATGTCCTTACTCGGCCGCACGAGGGCCACGGCGGCAATCAGTCCTGTGAGCTCGTCACAAGCGTAAAGCGCGCGCTCCATCGCCGATTCACGCCGCACCCCGGTGTGATCGGCGTGGCTCAGTATGCAGCGCACGACTTCTTCGGGGACGCCCCGCTCGCGCAGGATCGGCGCGCCCTCCTGCGGGTGTTGCTCGAGAGAGGGGTGGATTTCCCAGTCAAAATCGTGCAGCAACCCTGCCAGCCCCCACCGCTCGGCGTCGCCGTCGAGGCGCTCGGCGTAGTCGACCATCGCCGCCTCGACCGCCAGCATGTGGCGGATGAGGTTCTCGTTCTCAATGTACTCATCGAGCAGCGCCCGTGCTTCTTCACGATCCATGGGGTGGCAATGCCTCCGATCGTAACGCGGTATCCGTCGCTCGCGTGGGGGAGACGTGTGTCTCCCACAAGGCTACCAGGGTGGCCGGGATCTCGCGCAAGCGCCAGATGAACTCGCCGCGGTAAGGACGCAAATCGGCGGACACGCCCTGCGCCCGGAGTCCCAAACCGTCGCAAGTGGCCAGCGCCCGCGGCAGGTGATAGCGTTGGCTGACGAGCAGCACCTGCGCGAAGCCGAGCGCGCGCACGTTGCGGCACGTCTCAATCGTGCGGTAGCCGTGACGGTCGACGTGCAGCGCGGATTCGGGCACGCCGAGGGCTTGCGCGTAGCGGCTCATGGCCCGGGGTTCGTCGTACCCGCTCCTGACCGTGCCGCTCAAAACGAGCTCACTGACCACGCCCTGCCGGTAGAGGGCCGCCGCCGTAGCCACGCGATCCGCCAGCACGCGTGTCGGTCTGCCGTCCCGGCGCAGGCCGGCGCCGAAAATGACGGCCACGCCTCCGTCGGGCGGCTGCGGCGGCGAGTCCAGCGAAAATATGGAACCGCTGTAGCGCCAGGAGAGCAGAAGGTGGGGCAGGGCCAGCGCGGCGATTACGGCCGAACCCAGCACCAAGAATCGCGCGAGCTGCCGGGGAAACATGCGCGCATTCTACCAAACAAAAGCGCGGGGCGCTTTGCCCACGCTGCCCTGGCCCCAGGAGCCGGTCAGGCGCGTTGACAGCGCCATCCCAAGTTGCTATACTGTGACTAATTAGATTGATTGGATGAATGATAGGAAAACCCTGCGAAAGGGGCCGGTCCAAGTGGCCATCGAACTCAATTCGGATCTGCTTGAGCACTTGGCGGAGCTGGGCTGTCGGGAAGGCGAGCGCCTGCCCTCCATCCCCGACCTGGCCGATGAGCTCGGAATCAGCACCGGAAAGCTGCGCGAGCAGCTGGAAGTGGCGCGTACGATGGGGCTGGTCGAGGTCAGGCCGAAGACGGGAATCCGCACCAGAGACTACGACTTCGCGCCCGGTTTGCAGAGCAATCTGCTCTTCGCCATCGCGCTGAACCCGGGCCTATTTGAACGTTATGGCGTGCTCCGCAACCATGTGGAGGCTTCGTTTTGGCATGAAGCCGTCGCCGCCCTCGAGCCTGCCGACATCGAAGAACTGCAGCGGCTGGTTGACCGAGCGTGGCAGAAACTGCGCGGCCACCCGATCCAAATCCCTCACGACGAACACCGCCGGCTTCACCTGAAAATCTTCAGCCGGCTCGAGAATCCTTTTGTGCTTGGTATCCTGGAATCATATTGGGCCGCCTACGAAGCGGTCGGCCTGGATCTTTACACCGACTACAGCTATCTGGAGCAGGTGTGGCAGTACCATGAGCGCATGGTGGAGGCAGTCGTCGAGGGCGACGTGGACGCCGGCTACCGGGCGCTGGTCGAACATACGGGGTTAATTCACAATCGCCCCGAGCAGGCGGACGTCCTGCCCGGAAGGAGCGCCGACGGGGCGGGCGAAGCCGAATCGTTGAGGAGCAAGAGCGCATGAGTGAGTCAGTCGCCGTCAAGCAGGTCGAAGGCATCGAGGCGGAACGTGAGCGGATCGTCAACGACCTTTCCATGGTGGTCGCCACTGTGAACGGCACCGGCAGCCAGACCTCTAACCTGGCCCTCATCCGAGCCCTTTTTCGGATGGGAATCCCGGTGAGCGGGAAGAACCTCTTCCCGTCCAACATTCAGGGTTTACCCACGTGGTTTACGATCCGTGCCAGCGGTACCGGGCACACCGCCCGGCGGGAAACGACGGAAGTTCTGGTGGCCATGAACGAGTCCACTTTCCCCGAGGACTTGGCCGACCTGGAGCGGGGGGGCGTTTGCTTCTATCCTCAGGAGTGGAACTTCTCACTCAACCGCGATGACGTCGTCTATTATCCGATGCCGGTCAGGGAGCTGCTCAATCAAGTCAAGCCGCCGCGCGGTCTGCGCGATTATGTGGCCAACATGGTGTACGTAGGCGTGGTGGCCCACATGATGGGGGTTGAATTGAAAGAGATTCGCGGCGCCCTCGACACCCATTTCAAGGGCAAGGAGAAGCCCGTTGAGATGAACATGGAAATGGTGAACGC
>CAZFCJ010000166.1:0-6078 GCA_964517315.1 uncultured Anaerolineaceae bacterium
GGACCCGGATCTACTCCACCAACCCGCTGGAGCGGGTGAACAAAGAGGTCAAGCGTAGAACCAACGTGGTGGGTATCTTCCCTGACGAGCCGTCCGTCATCAGGCTGGTTGGTTCGGTGCTCATGGAGATCTCCGACGAATGGCAGGTGGGCCGGCGGTACTTCAGTACATCGTCCCGATGCTCCTTCGGGGAAGATTCGATGAAGAAACTGCTTGATCCGGAGCCGCAACTGCTTGCTGAACCGGAGCCACTGCGCTTGGCGCCGGTGCGATGAAAGGCTGAATGTCTACGATCTGACACTTGAGGAAGCATTCGAATTTACACCACTTGACAAGACACAAACGCCGAGGGCAAGGGCGTCGTCGCGAGGCGGGGTCTGGCGGAAGCTGGAGGCCAAGCTGCGACCCGAGGGACACGAACCCCACAATTGCCCCAGCATTCCATGGGGTTGGAGGCTGTGAGGCTGGGCGAGCTGACAATGGACAGCAAAGCCCCATGCGATCAAAGGCCAAAGCAGTAAATGGGGCGGGTGTGCAGGGAAAGTCAGCGCTCTTATCCGGGGAGGTCTGTGCCGTGTTCCGGTGGGACTGAGGGGATCGCGAGATCTTCTGACCGCGGCGCAGAAGTCAGCCGAGGGCATAGTACCGGCTAGGTGCTGCGTATCCGCCGGGAAGGCCCGAACGACAAGCGGGACAAGTACGGTGAGCAGTTCGAGGGATGAGCGACCGTCTCGTTGGCTCGCCAGCGGTTGCGCAATTTCCACTGAAGGTGGTGGGCGTTGCCTTCAAAGCGGCCGGGGTGAGCTTGACGGTCTGGAGCTTCCGGGCTGTTAGGAATCTTCCTCCTGGGCCCATGGTTGTCGACAGTGGACCATGGGGTCATATCAGGCATCCGCTCTACCTGGCGGCGTTACTGATTAACTTTGGGGCTGTGCTCTTGGTGGGAACGCTGCTCATGTTCGGCGGCTTCGGCCTCTATATCATCATCCAGTTGCTGGCAGTTGTGGTTGAGGAGAGAGGCCTGCGCAGGCGGTATGGGGAGCAGTACGCAGCCTATGCTCGCCGGGTCCCCATGTGGATCCCCAAGATGCGCACCAGAGCGGCAAAGTTGGAATGAACGTTGCCTCTCAATTAAATTGAGATGAATTGGGCGAGACTGAAGAGTACCTGCACTGCACGAGGGCCCCGAGAAGCAAGGGCGATGTCGCCGTGACTCAAAATGTTGCCGGATACATTTTCCTCGCCAATATGATGGCTCAGTTCGCAGTACCCCGATCCAACGGATGAAGGTACCCTTTGGTTTATTCGCTCCGAGTTGTTCCACGAGGAGTGAGGGTACACTGGTCCAGGAGCACTGAGATGGACAACATTTCATCAAAAAGCCCGTCTATGGGGTACTTCAAAAGCGGCCTGCCCTTTAACCGATTCGGAAACGGCCCGCGACCCTTGATCATATTCGCGGGTCTCTCGGTGGAGAATAAGCCTCTAGCGGGCCTTCGCCTGGCCTTACTCAAACCGTTCAAGCCCCTAGGGACGGACTACACTGTCTACGCCGTCAATCGCAGGCCCGGCATCCCCGAAGGCTACACCCTGGCTGACATGGCGAAAGACTATGCGACGACCATCAGGGAAGAACTTGAGAGCCCCGTCGATGTCATCGGAGTCTCATTGGGAGGGTTGATCGCGCAAGTCTTCGCAGCGGACCACCCCGACCTCGTCAGGAGGTTGGTCGTGTACAAGGCCGCCTGCCGGCTCAGCAGCGAATCAAGACCGATCATCAATCGTTGGGCTGATTTGGCGAAGGAGCGCCGCTGGAGGGAGGTCTTCACCGGTCTGCTGGAGACGACGCTCCTGCGCCGTCGAGGCCTGGGGAAGTACGCGACGCTACCGATCTCTACGTTCGTCTGGTTGCTTGTTTTCATGTTCTCCAAGCTCTCCCGCCGGCGGCTCGATCCCTCCGATTTTGTTGCAGCCATCGAGGCGGAACTGAAGTTCGATTTCTGCTCGAGACTGGACGAAATCAAAGCTCCGACCTTGGTCATAGGCGGCGGCAGGGACCCCTTTTTCCCTAAGGAGCTGCTGGAGGAGACTGCTGTTGGAATCCCCGGCGCCCGGCTTATAGTCCATCCGAAAGCTGGCCATATTCCGAGCGGAAAGCAAGCCGGCCGGGATATTCACGCGTTCCTCAAAGAAGGCTCGCCTTGATCCGTGGCAATTAGCGACCGGACGAGAGGAACTAAGCGCCAAAAGGAACATGGGGCTAAACGAACGCATCCGAGAATAGTTTCTGGTCGAATTCAGGGGGCGTGATCCGAGCTCTCAGTGACCTCATGAGCGAGATGAGCCTCGGTAGCTTGTCTAGGGAGGTTGCCGGCATTGTATCTTCAGGGCGCGGCAGGCAAACCGGCCCCGGATCAGTCGCGTCTAGTGATTGAGAAGGAGGGCGGACAATAAGGAGTAGCACGTCTTCACAAGCCTCAACTGACCTGGGTCGGTTCGCTGCATCTCGATGGCTGGGTTTGACCGCGCTTGTGTTCCTAGTTTACTGGGTCTTTGCCGCGGTTCTTCTGCACATCCTCCGTCCGGACATGGATCCGCTCGCTCGGACCACGAGCGAGTACGTCGTGGGTCCGTACGGTTGGATTATGACGCCCACATTCTTCGCTCTTGCCCTTGCTCTGGTCGCCGTCGGTCGTGGTCTTCAGCAGACTTTGGCCCCATCTCGTGCGAAACGCATCGGAGTTGTGCTTGTCTACGTTGCCGTAGTGGGGATTGCCGTCGCCGGCGTTTTCCCGGGCTTGATCGGGCCACCGCAGCCGCCTCCACCCTACGACCAGGCTACGATGGCGGCTTACATTCAAAAGGCTGGTCCCATGCATGATCTTGGCGGTATGGTTGCGTTCCTGGCCCTCGCCATTGCCCTTCCGGTTCTATCCCATCATTTCAAGCTCCAGAGAGATTGGAGTCCCGTTTTCGGCCTGGCACGCGCCCTGGCCTACTTATATGTCGCCGCCCTTGTTGGAATATTTGTTGTTGCCGCGTTGCCTGAAATCGGTTTTCTTGGTTTAGGCCAACGCATCCTCATCGGCGCGATGATCGTCTGGCTGGTCGTGGTCGGAAGGAATCTGACTCAGCCGTTGGGTTGACCCGTAAGGTCTACGGTCGGCTGATTCACTCCCCACTGGGGACCCCAACATGGTTGGCTCTTTGGTTCCGAGTCGAGAGTGTGCACGTTTTTGGGCAAAGGGAATATAATGAAACCGTATTGAGGCGTCGGCGAGTTTGGTGCTCCAGGTAACCGTGGAGCTGCAGGCTAGCCTAATTGGGCCAGCCTGACGATCTGAGGCCCTGCTTTCAGGGTTACCCCTCACACCGCGCCTGACGGCGCGGCACTGTGTAACCTTCAGGTCGCCGGCCCCAGGTCCCGTGAGCGTAGCGACGTGGGAGAGCATCCGACCCCCGCTTCCTAAAGACACCCGTAAGGGTGCTTTTTTCTTTCCAACGTATAGTGTTTTGAATTGCAACCCGTAACCAGCCGATCACAGGTTGGAATCCTGAACGTGTCCCCGGCCCTGCGATCCGTTAGAAGCGCTTAGTCGCATTGGGTGTTCGTCATGACGCTGTGGCACAGGTTGTGAAGTCACAATTCTAGGTGCTGAAGAGTGTCCAAAAAACAGGGTGCATGTCCTGGTGTATATTGTTGCGCCTGCGGCCGTATCATGGGAGCTAGTATCAGCGGCTGGCATCTCAAGCTCTCCTTCTATCTATTAACAGAACTTGCCGAATGATCACAAGTCGTCTTCTATGGCCCGAATCAATGATCTCATTGCGATGGCGGTCGGCATATACCTTAACAGTACTTTTCGAAGGGAGGCGGCAACGGGATTGCTCAGATGCTGCATACGTCCAAATTGGCGGGATGACTGTGTGATCATGCTTGTTCTCTTTTGTCTGTGTGACTCGAATGCGCGCAGCGCGCTCGGCGTATCGCGTGGGCTGTCCAGGTAGCGGGCGAGCCACACAGCGTCTTCGAGCGCCTGGCAAGCACCTTGTCCTATGAAGGGCGCGGCCACGTGGGCAGCATCTCCCAGCAGGGTGATTGAATTCCGGCCCCATATATCGAGCGGAGGGCGGTCGTAGATGCCATCCCATAGGATAGCCTCCGGGTCAGTGCCGGCCACCAGTTCGGGGATAGGCTCGTGCCAGCCTTCGTAAACTTCCATTGCCAGATTTTTCCGATGGTTTGCGGGTTCCAGGACTTTTTCTTCGGTACGGATCGTCCCGCCCCAGTACACTATGTTGTCTCCCATAGGAATCGCGAAAAACCGCTTCCCTAGCCCGAGACTGTTAAAGGTCGTGCCAGCCGCGAACAGAGGATGATCAAACTGCACAAGCCCGCGCCAAATTCCAATGCCTGCATAACGCGGTTGCTCCCGGCTGTGTAGACTTGCACGGACGACAGAATAAATCCCATCAGCTCCGATCAGAAGATCACCAGGAACTTCGTTCCCGTTCGCAAATCGGGCCGCTACGACATCTCCACTTTCATCGATTCCAACACACTCTTGGTCCAGGTGAACGATCCCGTCGCCCACCGCGTCCAGTAGAATTCGCTGTAAGTCAGCTCTATGCAGAACCACGACGGGCGGTAGATCTGTTCCAAAGTCAAATTCGCTTGGGTCAAGGACACGGAGTATGTCCCCATCCTTGGTCCGCATCTGTGCCCTCTTATATGAGACACCAGTCTGCAATACAGCTTCGCGCAGACCAAGAAGCTCACAGGCCTTGATGCCGTTGTGCCAGATGGTCAAACCGGCACCAATTTCTTTAAGTTCACTTGCGCGCTCGTAAACCTGAACCTCCAGTCCGATATCACGCAGGCTAATGGCGGCTGCCAGCCCGCCAATCCCACCTCCAATGACAATTGCTTTGCGGTTCGTGCTTTGCTGTCCGGTCATCGTCATTGATAAGCCCTCCTATTTTCTAAGCTTGGATCTGAGGAAACGACCATGGTTCATCCAGTCTAGAGTTCACTAATTTAGACACAGCGCTCTAGGCGGAGTTAACCTGCTTTGGCGGACTGTTTATGACGAACCGATTACGCGGGAAGCACATGTGTTTTTCTCGTTCCGACCACTTCGCACCGGTTCAAGTGGACTCTTTCAATGCGGAAACTCTCATGAGGAACAGCATTGCGTTGGGGCAATCGAGCGGGCGGTTTCTTAACCGGCCCCGCCTGATGCTTGTCTCACAGGGGAAGATTCACACACTCCCCGCCCCCCTTTTTCGTTGGTGGGTATAGTGTGGGGTAGGTCATAGTTGGAATGAAAGTAGAGGGGTTGATTGTTCAAGTACTATAGCGCGCGAAACGAGCGGCGCACAAGTATGTGTATCTGATCAGGTCCTAGATGTGCTTTAAAAAGACCAACGCGGGTCCCCAGACTGCACGTGGCCATTCCGTACCGGGGTGTGGCCGGCGGTGGGATGCCCACGCTGGGGGATCGCCTTACTGATGAGGAGGGGCAGGCGGTCATCGCGTTCCGCCACAGCCTTAGGACCGAGGAACAGCTTGAGACTCAACAGGATGTGACCACCCGGTATTTGACCACGACGACTCTTTCGCCTAGACCATAGAAATGTTGGGGGGGCATCGCTAAGGACATCCTCCTTAAAAAGAAGGTATCCAATGGGTCAGAGGAACTCACTTTGATACCGTTGCTGAGAAATTGAACAGCAATTGCAAGGGTGTTCGTTAGGAGGACAAGCCTGACCTTATGCCGGACCCAGCAAGGAATAAGTCGATCTACCAGCTATTTAGAGCGGACTATCTTGTTGGCCCAATCACCTTCATGCTCTGGGCGGAGCCGGTGGACATCCAGGTGAATGGCATCCGGGAGAATGTTCCTGAGGCGGATGAGGAGATTGCTACTCTGCAGCACGAATGGCCTGGTGGATTTGGTATGTAGACCGGCAGATCAACACAAATCGGATTAGAATATGCAGAACAGCGACGTCGAGGCTACCAACAACCGAAAATCCTCAAGCTACCCTTAGAAACCCAGCCTGACGATCCAAGGT
>CAZFCJ010000167.1:0-5811 GCA_964517315.1 uncultured Anaerolineaceae bacterium
AGCCTGAGCAACTACCGCCACACGGAGATGTCACTCGCCTCGCTGCTCAATATGAACTACGTGCAGGATATCCGCGGCAGCTACAACCCCGAAAGCCAGAACAGAATGGGCCTGGTTCGTCTCATCCAGCAAAGTGAAGTGCGCCGAGAGTTTGAGTGCAGGGGTTATGACATTGTCGCATTCGAGACAGGGGTGTTCTGGACGGAATGGGAGGACGCCGATCAGTTCATCTCGCGGGAGGCGGGCCTCCTGGATCAGCTCCGGTTGTCCGGTGGGCTCACCCGCTTTGAAGCCGGACTCTTGGAATCGACTGCTGTAAGAGCGGTGGAGGACACGCTGGCTCAGCTTGAGATGACGGGCGATGGGGAACGAATTGCGCGAGGGCCGGATCAAGATCTCCGTGACCGGGTTCTGTTTGTGTTCGAAAGCATGGACGAAGTTGCCCGGTTAGACGGACCGAAGTTCGTTTTCGCTCATGTTCTATCACCCCATCCGCCATTTGTATTTGGACGGTCAGGTGAGCCGGTGGGCGTGGGGCGCTTTGAGGACTCCGCGCCGGACAGGACGGAAGAAGAGTTACTTCGGGCTTACGTTGATCAGGTTATTTATCTAAACGGGAGGGTTATTGAGGCGGTAGACCAGATCCTTTCGCACTCATCAACGCCGCCGATCATTGTGATCATGGGCGATCACGGCTGGGCAGAACGGAATGCCGAGGACAAGATCTCCATCCTTAATGCCTATCGGTTCCCGCAAGGTGGGGAGGACGTTCTCTACCCAACCATTACGCCGGTGAACACATTCAGGGCAGTGTTCGATTCGTATTTCGGCACCGATTTCGGCCTGCTGCCCGACGTCAGCTATTTCTCGACGGAGGATGACGTCTACGATTTTTCAATTGTAGAGAATTCTTGGATCGAGTAGTGTCCAAAGGAGCAGCATGCGGCCAGGCCGGGGGATGGATGACTCTATCTGGCACGTGATCGAAGTGCGGCCGGCCGTCGGGCGCCCATGGATCGTCGAGAGACCTCCGATGGGATTCCATTCGGCGGGTTCCCACTCCTCTATACAGGTGGCCGGGCTCCCACGCCAGGCCGGCCGCGCGCGGGGAAGTGGGTGTCCCCGCTCCGGAGATGCATTCGAGTTTCGTCCCTTTTCGAATCGATATTGGTGGAGCAATAGGTAACCCCCACGAAGAATGATGGAACCACGCCTACTCAGGATGGATGGGAAGCCTTCTTCCTTCCGAACCGCAGCGCATGTGGCGATCGTCCTATCTGTAGCAATTCACGGGTTCCTGGTCTATAAGTTCATCCGAAATTCGACCGGCGCTCCATTCCAGCCTCTCGACTCCACGGGTCCGCCGGCGCAACGTTCTGCCGAGCTGGCCTTCGGCGAGGATTTCGCCCATTACATCAGCTTCGTGAGCAGCTACGTGCCCGAAGGAGGGATCGTAGCCCTTCCGCCGGGCACCCAACACCAAGTCCTCGGCCACACCGGCCTCATGCAGTATTTTCTGTTCCCCCGGCGGACAACGAACTGCCCGTCCGGCCAACCGGCGCAGGCCTGCGCGGCGCAGATCAAGGGCCCGGACGTCTTTGTGCTCAAGGTCGGTTCCTTCCCCGATCCGGGGATCGAGGCCGAGCTGAATAAGGAATACGTTCCTTTCAACGACCGCTGGGGCCTTTACCTCCCCACTGGCGGCGACGCGGAGCGCTGAGCGATGGCACTCGCGCTGCTGATGGATCTGCTGCTGATCGCGGCGGTGGTCTTTGCTGGCTTCCTCATCACAGGATTGCTTCTGCCGGGGGAGCCTTTGCTCACCCGCTGCGCGGTCAGCTTCCCGATCGGCTCCGGGCTGGCCGCCTATTTCGTGTTCCTCCTGGCGTGGAGCGGTCAGGCGGTGGATTCAGCGACGTACGGTGCTGCCTTCCTGCTGGTGGTGATCGCAGCTTTCGGCCTGCGCTTCTTCCTCCGGCATGCGCAGCGAGAGGACACCGTCGAACGGTCCACCTGGGCCCTGAGCGGTGGCGAGCAGGCGGGCGTCCTCGTTGCTGCCGCACTCGCGCTGCTGGCACTTGGGTGGCTGGCTGTGGCGCGCTCGTACTCGACCTGGGACGCGATGGCGATCTGGAGCGTGAAGGGGTATGGGATCGTTCGTGATGGAAGCGTTTACGCGGCCAGGGAATGGGGATCCCACGGACTCACGTACCCGCTGCAGCTCCCCCTGCTGATCGGTGGTTTCATGCTGGCGGAGGGCGACGTGCTGCCCGGATCCAAGCTGCTGTTCCCGCTGTACTATCTTTCGCTGCTGCTCGGGGTGTACGCATTCAACCGGCGCCGCGCGATCCGCTGGCCCTGGGCGGTGCTCGCGACGCTGACGGTTGGAAGCGTACCGATGGTTTTCGAGCATGCCGTGATCGGCTACGCCAACCTGCCGCTGACCGCGCTCCTGGTTTTGGGGTTGCTGATGTTCATCTGGAACCGGGCCCGGATCACCTACGGTCGCGCGCTCGTCAGCGGGATGCTGCTCGGGCTGGCGGCATGGATGCGCCCTGAAGCCGTGTACCTCGTGGTCGCCGGAATGCCGGCTTGGGCGATGGTTGCCGTGCGCTCTCGCGACAAGAATATCGCCTGGGCCGCGTGGTCGCTTCCGGTCATCGTCATCGGCGGCAGCTGGATGGTCTTCAACCTCAGTCACGGCGTCACCGGCGTGTTCGGCGACGCGGTGCAGACCGCGTGGGCGTCGCTGCGTGCGGCGGATCTCAATCCGAGCGGCGCGTACCGCGTGCTGCGATTTCTGGCCGGGCAGTTTGCCAGCCCGGAGGTGTGGGGCCTCGCCGCTCCGCTGACCGCGATGCTGGCGCTGAGCGCGTGGCGGCGGCTGGCACCGGACGAGGACCCCCAGGCGTTCTCTCTTTTCACGGCTGCGCTGGCCTGGAGCCTTCCCGTGCTGGTTTTTTACTATCTACTGTCGTTCCGTGGCGACCTCGAGTACTGGCTGGGCACGGGAATCGATCGGCTGATGATGCCGGGAACGGTGGCCGCGCTGTTGTGGGGGTTGACGGTTGGGCTGTCGAGTTCGGACAGCCCATCTGGGGTGGACCGATCTCCATCTAAGGGATCCCTGGAATGATCTTGTGATCTGTTTCGCCTCGGGGAGGGGTAGGCGCTTCCCATGCGAAGAGAGGGATCCGACTGGGGAGCTCGCGGCCATCAAATGTGCCACGGGCCCGTCAACCTGGATCCGATGGGGTTCCATTCGGCGGGCTCCCATTCCTCAATAGAGGAGGCCGGGCTCCCATGCCCGGCCGGCGCCACGCGGGGGCGTGGGAGCCCTCGCTCCGGAGATTGATGCAACATCTGATAACCAGAGTCCTGGTACTCGGTCCATTTGATCTTGATGGCCGGCGGCCTCAGGGATCAAGGAGAACCCATGGAGAACCCCGTTGCCGACCGCGCGATGTACGTTATGACGTGTCCCCGATACACTGAGGTCCAGGTGGACGAATGAGTTTCGCCTGCCGACTCGAGGCCATGCAAGATCGGTCAGCCTTCAGTGAGTGCGGGGTTGCACGAGGTCCCATAGACAAGTTGACTTATTCGCGTGGACGGAGCCCTGGTTTCGATTCCCGTCAAGCCCTCGATGGTGTGTGTGGATTGGCCTCGGCATTCCGATGGATGGACCTTGCTCGCGCTGCCCCGCGAGCCAGCCCGTTCGGAGGCGATGAGCTCGCATTGATAAAGGCCATTGGATTGCGGATCGAATCGCCTTGACCTTCCCCTTCTTCATCGTCGCCTGCGGGCGGAGCGGCACCAGTTTGCTGCGCGGTCTTCTCAACCGCCATCCGCAGGTAGCGGTACCGCTCGAATCGCTGTTCATTGCCGATTACCTGCGGGCATCGCGGCGCAGGCCGGTCGATGAGCTGCTCCCCATCCTGATCCGCGAGCCGGAGCTGGTTGAGTGGGGGCTGGATCCGTCCCTCCAGGACTTGCATGGGATCGGTTCCATCGGCGGCGCGATCGAACGGCTCCACGACATCTACGCGCAGTCCCACGGCAAGCCGCGTTGGGGTCAGAAGACCCCCCGCCTCGTCCGTCACATGGACCTGCTGCTGGAGCACTTTCCAGAGGCCCGATTCATCCATGTGGTGCGCGATCCGCGGGCGGTCACCAGTTCGCTGATCCGCTCCGACGTCCACCGCAGCAACGCATGGTACGGGGCTCGACGATGGCGCATGGACGTGACCGCGGGCTTGAGCTTCGAGGATGAGCATTCACGGCGGGTCCTGCGGGTACACTACGAGCAGCTTGTGCGGGACACTGGGAGCACGCTCAGGAATTTGGTCGACTTCCTTGAGCTCGACTGGATCGACGATTGGTGGCGAAGGGAACCGCCGGGCGCGGACGAGTATTCGGAGTTCTATGAAAACATTCACGCCAACCTGGATCGGTCGACGACCGATCGCTTTATCGACCGCTGGCAGGGTGAGTTGAGCTCGCGCGAGGTCGAAGTCATCGAAGCTGTCGCAGGCGACGCCATGGTCGGATTGGGGTACGAGCCGGTGACGGGCGCGCGACCCGTTACGTCCCTCGAGCTGTGGCGCTTCCGCCTGGACCGCGCCGTTGGGCTGAGTCGCCAGGCGAGCAGGTATTTGCGTCTGCGCCGCCGTTACTTCTTCCGCCTGCTGTGGAGGAAGTGGAAGCTGGGTTTACTTTGGGAGTGGATTTGGTCGGTCAATTACTGACGCCGAGCAGACGCAGGGCGCTCGAGATCCTCGTCGGGCTGGCGTTCATGGCCTTCATCGGCCGCTATATCTATGCCCGCTGGCTGGAGGTTCAGGCCGTCCCGCTAAGTTTCGCGATCCCGTGGTTGATCGGTGGCGGGGTCGTGCTGTTCGCGTTCTACGCAGTCTTCAGCCTCACCTGGCAGAGAACGCTGGATCTGATTGAGGCCCGGCCCGAGGAGGCCACGCCCATCTCGCTGCATCGGGCTTTCATCATGGCGTTGCTGGCCCGCTACCTGCCGGCGGGTAACGTGCTGACCGTGGGGGGGCGAGTGGAGCTGCTCAGCCGCTTAGGCGGGTCACGTAGTTTGGGGCTCGAGAGCGTCTACTATGAGCAGCTCTACCTGGTGCTGGGGACGCTCGCACTCGGCCTGACCGCCGCCCCTTATGTGCCGCTCGCCGACCTCCCGGGGTGGATCCAACCCATTTGGTGGTCGCTGTGGGTGGTCGTCGGCGCAGGCGTGCTGGTGGGCGCTCTGACCCCCGACCTGGGGCTGCGTTGGGTCGTGCGGATCCTGCGGGTGGACAGGCTGGCCCACCTGGGATCGCAGCTCAACTTGCTCAACAAGGTGGAGCTCACGGGCCGGATGCTGGCCGTGAACATACTGCAGGGGGCGTCGGCGTTTGTCTTCCTGCGCGCGGTCTATCCGGACCTGGGCTCGGAGCTCGCCACGTCCCTCCTGGTCATGGCCGGTTATCCACTGAGCCGATTGGTGGGACAGCTCACGGCGTTTGTGCCCGGGGGTCTCGGCGTCCGAGAAGGCGCGTTCGCGGCGTTGCTGGGCCCCTTCCTGCCCGTTCAGGCGCTGCTGCTGAGCGCCGTCCTGCTGCGTCTGGCTTCTGTTCTGATCGAGCTGCTGCTGGCGGGCGCGATGCTCACCGCCGAGAACTGGGAGATGCTCGCGGAGCGGGTCGCTCCAGGGGGAGAGTGAATGCCTTTGGGGCAGCTGCACGCGTTCCACAGAGTCAGACAGGCTCAGGGCGTTGGATGTGTTTGTGTGAGGGAGTCGTGCAGTTGCGCCCT
>CAZFCJ010000168.1:0-2328 GCA_964517315.1 uncultured Anaerolineaceae bacterium
CTGCGTATTCGTATGGAATTAGAAGCGATGATCTGCGGGTCGCCGGTTCCCTTCGACTGGGCTCAGGGGAGGCGAATCCGGCCCCCGCTACCTCGAACAATCCGAAGCGCCCGTGGGGGCGCTTTTGGTCTTAAGCTTGGTCGGAAACTGGGTTATTACAGCTACTACCTAGGATTCGAACAAGCAACAAGCAGATCGTGTCCTCGTGTCGACTCTTCTACAACGCTGCTTGGCACGCCATCTGAATCTCGTCGAACGTGGTGGCAAGTGTGCAGTATTGGGATTCGAGCTCGTAACCGCAGGTCGTTGGTTCCAATCCTGCTAATTATTCTTGCAGGAATAAGACCCAAAGCCTCCGACTATTCGTATGGTGTTGCGCGTCTGGCCTCCGCCCTGGCAGCTGTCCGAGCTGCTGTCATAAGTAGATGAATTGGGAGCACTGATCCACTTCGGCTACCTGCTGGTGGATCTGGGTCGCCATGAAACCGCGGCCTCATTCCTACACAGGATCGAGTCCCACCGACAGACGGCAGGATTGCCGATCCACCCGATCGATGAGGAAAGGCGGGAGGTCTATTTCTCCCGAACCGGCGGGGCACTGGGCGATCAATGGCTATCTCAAAGGGCCATGCAGTCCGAAATTGAGCCAATCGATGTCGTCGTCGCTCATGCGGCGGATATTACGCAGCGCTTGAGTGTCTGAGCTCTACAGCGGATTGTGTGTTGCCGAAGCGGGGATATGCAGGTCGTTCGCCAACCGCCTTGACGCCAAAGGTAATCGGGTATGATGTAACCAGAATTTTATCGAGCCACTGGGGCTCCAGTTAACCGTAGCTCCGCAGGCCACCCTCAGAAGCCCGGCCTGATGATCTAAGGTACCCTTTTCAGGATTAGAACTCACACCGCGCCCTGCGGCGCGGCACTGTGTAACCTGACGATTGCCGGCCGCAGGTCCCGCGAGCATAGCGAACCGGGAGAGAATCCGGCCCCCGCTACCTCGAACGACCCGAAGCGCCCGCAACGGCGCTTTTTGTTTTAAGGTTGACCCGAGATTGTCGTGAAGGGTCGCTGTTTGGGGTTAGAACCAGCGACCTATTGGATACAGATCCCGTGTCGAGAATTCCTTTAGGTATGAGCCCCATCGACTGCTTATACGCCCTATATCGGATGGCCTGAGGGTGGTGCTTTAGGATTTGAACTCGTAACCTGCAGGTCGTCGGTTCGAATCCCGTTCATTACGAGCGGTAATTCCATCCGGAATCCCTTGGGTTGAAGAACCGCACTCTCCATCGAAAGAACTCTTGTATCTGATCGAGGAGTGGTCCGCAGGACGACAGTGTCATGATCGCCTCTTGAGGCGCGAAGATCTGACGGATTCCAAGAATGTGCATAGAGTGTTCCCTCTTCAGTCAGAGCACACAGGGGGCACTTCTTTGAAGGGGGATCCTCGAATACGCAGGCACATTATGGATTCGGGGCTGGGGTGAATTGCGTGAGGCCCTACCTCTGCCGATTTGTTTCGGAAAGTCTGTGATCTTTGGGGTCAGCTTCCCTCACTCACTGCTTCAAGGCATGAATTGGATGTTCACATGAACCGCAGGAGGACGAAACGTCAACTACTCGTCGGTCTCACGGTGATTGTTGCTGCAGGCATGCATTCCGCATGTAGTCCTGACTACGGCATCCGGACAAAGCAAGGCACCGAAGTTCCTGAGATCACATGGCAGATGGCCGCGCGGGAGGAGAAGATCATCGTCACAGGTTTGGTCGAGGAACTTGTTGTTCATGACTTCCCGGATGATGAACAGTTGCCAGAAGAAGTCTACGTGGAGGTAGATGGCCCGCAGTACGTCGCTTTGCGGACAGACGGCCAAACTGTGCGTGTGACCGCCTACCGAATTGTCAGTCAGCAGTAAGATTTTTGGGAGGTGATCCATATAGAGTGAAGTGGAAAGGGGCTGATAACAAACGGTGCCGGCCTGTCCTGCGAACAATTTGCCCTAAGCCGGGGGGTCTCAGTGGCCTCGAGCGCAGGGTGTCTTTGAAGAATTCGCCACCGAACCGTAGTTTGTGGGTTCGTCGAAGCGAAGGGAGGACGCATGGGCAACATTGAGGCTTGATGCGTAAGAGGCAGAGCGTTCTCGCCCGCCGCGGAAGGAGTTACAAACCATGTATGTAAGAGCGTTGAAATGGCCGGTCATCGGTTGGGTGGTGGTGGATATTGTTTTCCTCGCCGCCAGTTTCGTAAGCCCAGGGGTGACTGAGTTGATGTCCCCCGGAGCTTTGTCGCCCTTGCTGTTGGCTTTCGGCGTATGGGCCGGTTATAAA
>CAZFCJ010000168.1:2338-5758 GCA_964517315.1 uncultured Anaerolineaceae bacterium
TCGAATTCGAGGGAGGATTTGGGGATGTCATTGTCGCCGGATTGGTGGTAGGTGGTGTCTGTGCCATCCTCACTGTCCTCGGCTTCGGCTTTATCAACAATGTGATGGGGGGCATAGCCGGTGCGTTGCCGCTTGGTGTCTTTTCACTCGGGGTTAACTTATCCGGCGCTGTTGTCGGAGGGGGATTCGCCCTGGCCAGGCCAGGAGGTGCAAGGCCGGCCGTCTGAGTGAATGGAACAAGGAGAAGTAGGGCCCCGAGTCCGTAGCGTAGCTGCCGATCGACGGGGCCCCTTTCTCCTTGCTCATGGGTTTTATTCCGTGCGATCCAGCACAGTGGATGGGGGACAGTGGGGAAGGGCCGACACCGTTGGCACCCTCATCATCCGTTTATAGCTTCGGTGGCTATAGGCCTATTCGTTTCCAAATAGCGATTGCACTACCCGTCGCTCAAACAAGGAGTTGCGGAGATCTTCGGAACCGGCGTGTTGCGCGATCAAGTGCACAGCCTCTACGGCTTCAGCTCGGACCTTGGCGGCCTCGGATTCCTCGTCCAGCCCAGCTTTCGCCTCGGCCAGGCTGACAAGGATTTCCCACAAGATTCGGCGCGAGCCCAGCTCCTCAGCCACGGTTCGTCCCTCTCGCAAAGCATCCTGGGCCGAGATTAGGTCACCCTGAGCCAATAGCGCGCGGCCCTTCACGTGGAAAAGGTAAGGCAGGGAGGTTCGATACCCGCTCGCCTCATCGTCAGCGATGATCGCCTCGGCGACTTCGATCGTCCTCTTGTACTCTCCTTTTGCTAGGGCAAGTTCCGCTTGGGCCCGGGCGGCGCGAAAATAAAGAGGCGGTGGGAAAGTCATTCGATATTGGAGCTGCCGAGGATCCTCAAGCTGTGAGGCAGCGGATTCCGCTTTGGACAGCTCGCCTCTCTTCACGTGGAGCAGGGTCAGTGCGGCCAGGGCCAAAGGTAACTGCGAGGGAAATTTCTCTTCAGCGAGCCCGCGTGCTGTGTCGGCGCTTTCAAGGGCACGGTCCATGGCCGCCAGCTCCGTGTATGCCAGCGCCTGTGACACGTGGCTATGAATGAGAATGAATAAATTGCCGGCCTTCTCGCTCACAGCGATGGCTTCGTTGAGGGCCGGCAGCGCCTTATCAAATCTACCTTCCTCGAGATGAGCATTTGCCAACCCCAATCTGCTCATTGCTTGACCGTACAGATTGTCGATATCGTCGCTGAGGTCGAACGCCTCCTCGGCTCGGCTACGCGCCGTGTCGAAATCACCTCGGAAGAGAGCACCAAGCATATATCGGATGAGGTTGTCTGCCAGCATCGCGGTATTGCCCAACTCTTTCCACAGGCGGTTGGCCTCCTTCAACTTCTTTTGGGCTTGATCCATCTTCCTCAGAAGGAGATAAACAACGGTGAGATCGTGAAGGATATAGGCCTTCACGTTCGGTTCTGCGAGTTCCCGCGCAATTTCCAGCCCCTGTTCACCGACCTGGGCGGCCTGCTGAAACCGCTCTGTGTAGGTGTAGAGAAGGAGCAGGTTCCAGAAAGCTTTGGCTTCGGATTCTCGATCCTTGAGCTCCCGTGCGAGCTCAAGCGAATGGTTACAAAGGGCCTCGCCTTTCCCTGGATCAAACGCCGGATTTAATGTCACCCGGAGCGTGGCCCGGGCAAGCAAACTCTCCAACTCCATCCAGGGATCGTCCCGCTCCTCGGCGAGCGCCTGCAACTCATCGTAGTTGGCCAGTGCTTCTTCATAAGCCGCCGTCAACTCCAACGCCCTTCCCCGCCCTGAGAACAGATGGATCATCTCATCGCCGGGTGCCTGTTCCGTCTTGGCCACCGCAATGGCACGTGAGTAGTGCGCGATCGCCTCGGCGTTGGCGTAGAGCCTCGCTGCGGTATCGCCGGCCAATGTGTAATACTTGCGTGCTTGTTGGTCGTCTCCCCCTTCCGAGTAGTGATGGGCCAGAATCGGGGCCAGCTCGTCGCGCCTTTCTGGATAGAGATCTTCAATAGCCCGGGCTACCTTGTTGTGGAACTTTCTCCGGACCTTGCGTAAGATCGAGTGATAGGCGGCGTCGCGTGTCAGCTCGTGGCGGAACATAAATTCGAGCTGGGGCCTGCGAGCCGATTCTCGGATGAGACCCTCCCGTTGCAGGGTGGCCAGGTGCTTGTCGAGCTTGACATCCAGGCCCGAAACTTTTTTAAGGACGGGGTACGTAAACGAGCGACCGATGACCGCGGCCACCTTCAAGATCCGCTGGGCCTCGTTGTCGAGCCGGTCGATACGGGAGACAAGAACTGGTCGAAGTGTGTCTGGAAGAGGGACACTCTCCGCCTCGTCGCTCACCTTCCACCCGGCATCCGGTTCGTCCGGGATGAGGACGCCGAGATCGATGAAGCTACGAACGAGCTCCTCGATAAAGAGCGGATTTCCTTCTGATTTGTCGTAAACTTTTTCGGCCAGTTCCCCCGGCACGTCTTGATGGTCGAGGATATTGTCGATCAATTGATGCGCGGAATCAGCCTGCAGCGGGTCCAGCACGATCTCCGTATATCGATGCGGGTAATCCCTATCGGCGACCGCTTTTACGCGCCAGGCTGGTGAATGGCGATAGGGTCGCATGGCGATGAGAAGGAGTAGCGGGTGTTCGTCGGTTAGCTGCAGAAGATGTAGCAGCAGTTCAATGGAGGCCTCGTCGGCCCAATGAAGATCGTCAAGGATCAGTGCGTTGCGTCCGAGTACCTGGACGACTCCGCGCCAGAAGCTTTCCATCGCATTGAAAAGCTCCCGTTTGACCGCCTCGCCCTCGAGTGATGGAGAAGGGTCCGAGGCGTCCGGCCGCGCCAGTGTCAGAAGAAGCTGAATGCCCCGGACGGCCGTTTCTCCGGTTTCTTCAGTCACACCCTTCAGGGTAGTTCTCAACTTCTGTTCAATCGACTCCGGGGAGTCGTCGATTTGAATTTCACACGTCTGACGTACCTGCTGTAAAAACAGACCATATGGGAGTGAAGATTCGTAGGGAATGCCTCGGACTTCCGTCCAAGGGGATGCTTGACTCGAGTCGAGTTGGGTTTCCGAGTAAGCCCTCAATTCCCCGATGAGGCGGCTTTTGCCGATGCCAGCTTCGCCGATCAGGGTGATGATCCCGCTCCGACCCAAGGTGAAGCCTTCATATACGTCTTTCAACGTAGTGAGTTCATGGGTTCGGCCAGCCAGTTTGGAACCGGGCCCAGCCATAGATCGCGGGCTCCTAGCCTCATCCTTGCGCTTGAGCACGCGATACGCGCGGACTGGTTGCCGTTTGCCTTTAATCTCAATCTCTCCCAACGGCTCAAACTCGAAGAAGGCTTCGACTAATTTATGTGTGTTTTCAGAGAGCCGAACCGTGCCCGGTTTCGCGGATTCCTCC
>CAZFCJ010000169.1:0-5745 GCA_964517315.1 uncultured Anaerolineaceae bacterium
CCCGACGAGCGAAGGCGCCTGTGAAGGGTTTCAAACATTGACATCCGATCCAGAAGTGGGTCCATTTGAATGCCATGGCACAGTCCTCTACCTCACAGCCATCCCGGGCGATCTTGAAGGTACTCTGTATGGGACATTGGAGCGCCTTACCGATAATGGGGAAGCCATTGTGGGGCTGACAAGTGCCGTCCGAAGTTCCCCTGACATTCCTGTGATCGACCTTGATCAGCTTTGCCAGTAACCTCATCCACCACGATTGATGGCGCTCGAGACTGAAACACTGTCGCGCTTGCACAAAGCTCTGGCGCCAGCAACGAGCATCGATAGCGCCCGAACAACCCGCTGCCCCGCTAAGAACGCAGGATCTCCGACAGCGGAACTCGCGGGCGGCGGCTGTTAACTCGACTCGCATTTCCAGGCAGAATGGTCATAATGGGTGGAAGGAGCGGGGCTGGCCGCTGAGCTCGCTATCGTTAGGCTGCGGTTGCGCTCTGGCCAGTCGCTGTACTCATTTGAATGGTTGATGACACACAATCCTGGGTGCCTAGAGCTTCGTCTTGGGATACCCTTACTCCTCCTCACTGCCTGCTCGTTTCAAGCACCTAATGGTGCTCAGCGAATGGTATCGTCCATTCCTACCCCCGACCCGCTTCCGACCAAGTCGTTTCAATTTCCAGAAAGCTCCAGGCAAGAATTCCACCCGATCAGCACCCCCACAGCCCCTGCGGCAGTTGAGAATGTTGCTACGAGTGGCCACTTCAACTTGCATGTAAACGGCCTCTTGGTTGGCAGAACAGATTTGATCTCGCTGTCGGAGGCTGAGGTCATCCGCGAGAATGTCTTCGATCAAATGGCAGAGTCGTATTCTTCGCGAGTTGACCTGTATCTCATGCCAAGAGATAGGGCCAGTTGCCCCATTCGGGGTACGGCGGTCCCGACCGATCAACCGCGGATTTTCATTTACGTTGCCCCAGATTCCTCGAGCGACGAAGTCTCTGCGATTCTGGCCCATGAGCTCGCACATATTGTCCAGTATTCAATCCTCCCTCAACGCTCTTACATACACGTAGCCTTGATGGAGGGACACGCTACATGGGGCGCCAAACAGTACTGGTTGCCGTGGCAAGGATATGGTACCTTCGAGGATCTCATCCGCTCCTACCTGGATGAAGGAGAGTACCTCCCCCTCCGGAAGAATTACGAATGGACGTCTCTAGATGATCTGTCATCAGTTCCCGGGGACTGCATTGCCCTGAGGGATAAACTGTATTCCGAGTGGGCGGGATTTGTGGATTGGCTGATGGTCAATTATGGACCCGACCGCTTCCTTGAGCTCATCCGCTCTTCAAAAATGCTCGATGAGGGCGGAACACGTTATTTCGTTCCCGTCAACTACGCGGGGGTTTATGGCCGCTCACTGAATCAACTTGAGAGCATCTGGCTTGCCGAAATGGACGCGGCCGGGAGGTAGTTCACCGCAGCCTACAAGTTGCTCAAGCGGATCGGGGACCCCGCAAACAACACTGGACAGTGTGCTGGCCAGTTGACACATGAAGGTGTATGTTGGGCCATGGGGCGGCGCAGCCGGGCGCCGAGAAGGTAAAGAATGGCACGAAGCTGGGCTATAGGGGTAAGCAAATGCCCTGTTCTTTCAACGTTCGGATGCCATGTGGCGATGGGTCGCCACGGGAAGGAGGGGCATGATAGAGAGAAGCTACAGGATGGTGCGGGACCCTCCGGGTGCAAGGAGATGAGCTATGAGTAGTCATCAGAAGATGGGCGGCGTTGCCGCCCTGATTATGCCGGTGACATGGGTGGTGGCCCTGGTGGTCTTTTTGGGCGTATTGGACCGCGCCGGTTTCTTCGACGCGGCCATGGAGCCCGTAGAAAGGGTGGCCATCCTCGCTGAATACCAGGCCAGTGCGGCGATAGCCATCCTGGCCTCCTTCGTTCTGTGGGGGTTTCTTCAGGTTGTCCTAGCGCTGGCCCTCTACGACCGGCTGAAGGATGGATCTCCTGCAATGGCGCAGACGGCCACTGCCATCGGTCTCATCCTGGCCACCGTGGCCATCGTCGCCGGCATGGTCGCCTTTGTCGGCATTGAAAAAGTCGTGCAACTTCATGAGAGCGATCCCGAGCTGGCGGGGACGCTGTGGCTGGCGGTTGAGTCCGTAGAGCTCGGATTAACCGAAAACGAGAACATCACCGGACTATGGATTCTCCTGATAAGTTGGACAGCCTTGAGGGCTCGCGAATTGCCCACGGCGCTGAACTACATTGGCGTGGTGGCCGGTGTGGCCGGCCTGCTCACGTTAGTCCCTGCTCTGGATGCGCTGGTGGCTGTGTTTGCGCTGGGCCAGCTTATCTGGTACGTCTGGTTGGGAATCTTCATGTTGCGCAGTCAACCGAGGCCGGCGACATAAGGGTCGATATCCTTCTCGGCGCCACGAAAAAATGAACCCATCGAGCAGCTGGCAACGAACGAGCCGGGGGTCCTGCATAGAACGCTGCACCATGCGCTGGCAGGTTAACAAATGAACGTCTAGGGTGGACAATCAGGAGACACAGTCGGCGGTGAAATCCGCGGCCGCTTTCCCACCAAGAACGCGGGATGCTGGGCGAAGCTCGCCACAGGCGCTCGAAGCCTAAGAACTCGCTGCCCCGCTAAGATCGCGGGATCTCCGGCAGCGGACCGCGGAAGCCTCCAGCGTTAAGACGACTCGCAGTTCGAGGCAGAATGGTCACAATGGATGGAGGGAGCGGGGCGGGGAGCTGAGCTCGCCAAAGTTAGGGTGCCGGAAAGGAGGTTTGACCACGATCAACCTGCTTGGTCCTTGAAAGGAGAGCACAGCATGAGTAGCACGTCGATGGAGCCTTCTCCCAGTCGCGGTCGAAGTTCGCGAGCTCGTTTGCCGGGATTCATCGCGCTTGGCCTGCTCGCGTATTGGGTTGCCGCATTGGTGATCCTGCACATCATTCGCCCTGACATGGACCCTCTGGCCCGGGCCATGAGCGAGTATGTGGTGGGCCCTTATGGCTGGATTATGACCACCACTTTCTTTGCACTGGCGATTTCTATCGTTGCGGTGGCTCTGGGCCTTCAAAGTAGCCTATCGGTATCCCGGGGGAAGCAGATTGGACTTGTGCTGCTGTACGTTTCGAGTGCTGGAATTGCAGTGGCAGGCGTCTTTCCGGGGCTGATCGGTCCGCCTCAACCGCCACCACCCTATGACCTGGCCACTATGGCTGCTTACATCGAAGAAGCTGGACCCATGCACGACATTGGTGGCATGGTGGCGTTCCTGGCCCTGGCGGTAGCGCTTCCGGTTGTCTCGAATCGCTTCTCTCAAGATAAGTTTTGGAGCCCCATCGCCGAAATCTCTCGTGGGCTTGCTTACCTCTACATCGGTGGGCTAGTTGCCCTGTTCATCGTTGCAGGGGTCGTTGGCCCCGGGCTACTTGGCCTGGCTCAACGAATTTTCATGGCGGCGATGATCGCTTGGATGATCATCGTGGCCCGCCGTCTGGGCCAAACGCAGCGCGTTGCTTGAGCCACCAGTCTGACTCCAAGTGACGAAATCATCTAAACGCCCTGGTTTGCCAGTCTTCTCGTGAGCGGGCCGAGCACTGCTGTCCGCGAAGTTCCGCCCGGCGCCCTAACATCTAACTGAAGCGGACCCCGCCAAGAACGCGGGACAATTGCCGGGGACCCACCAAAGAACGCTGCACTATGTGCTGGCGAGTTAACGAATGAACGTCTCTGGGAGGCAGCCAGGCGAAGCAGCCGGCGGTGGAATCCCCGGCCGCTTTCCCGCCAAGAACGCGGGATGCCGCGCAAAGCTCGCCTTCGTTAGGTCGCGTCGAATTCGGGGTAGCGGGGTTGATGACTCATGTAATTTGACGACGGTGATGCACTCTTCCTGAGAGTAGCGTTTGAAGATGACCGCAGAACGCGAAACAACACACAAAGTCAGGGGGTGGTGGCTTTGGTTGCAGTGGGTGTTGGCGAGCGGTGTTGGAATGTTGATCGGTTTTGTTTCTGGTTTCTTTCTGACAGGCCTCGCAGTTGAAGCTCTGCTAGGCGAAACCGCGGATGCCGTTTTGGGGGAGGAGGGCCCGGCCTTCTATATCGCCCTGACTGTTGTCTTCAGCGCGGCGGGCGCCGGCTTGGGTTTTCTGCAGTGGCTCGTGCTGCGCCGGCGCGTCCCGGTTGCGGGTAGATGGGTCCTCGCGAGCACGCTGGGGTTTGCCGTACTGGCGGCGTTGTTCGGGGCGCTCAGTGGCGTAGTCAATGAAGTTGTGAATGAGATTGTGCATAATGCCCTCGGTAGAGCAGTGGCGGGGACGATCCAGTGGCGGATCCTTCGGCCCCATTTGGCTCGCGCCGGATGGTGGATTCCGGCTTCCACCCTTGGGTTTGTCGCAGCCGAAGGGGTCAGCTATGTCATGGGCACGGGCCCTGAAGGTATGCTGGCGGGCATTGGCGCGATGGCAGCCCTCACAGGCGCCGCGCTGGTTTGGCTGATGAATCGTCCGGTGCGAAAAGTTTCGGCCGCGGCCTAACGACTCGCTGCCCCGCCAAGAACGCGGGATGCTGCGCGAAGCTCGCCGACCTTACGGAGCCCTGGACAAGGGAAGGAGCGGTCATGAATGTGTCGAAGATATCTGGCGTCGTGGCGATCACGGGATCGCTCCTGTTCTTGATCGTTCCTTTCTTGACGCCGGGTTTGTATCAGTTATCCCCGGAGGAGCGAGTTCGCTTTCTCGAAGCCAACCGAAGCACAGTGCTCCTCCAGAACATCTCCCTGGTGGTAGCTGGCTTCCTGGTGGCTGGTGCCTTCGTGGCCTGGTCCAGCCAGCTCGGAGATGAAGTGCCGGACGTCCTTTGGAAATCAGGGTCCGTCCTCATGGTCCTGGCAGCAATCTTCCTGGCGCTGTTCTTCTGGCAAACTACCCAAGATCCCTCCTCCTACCACCTCGCTGATACGATCTCCCTGCCCGGCAACCTCTACTTCATCGCCGCAATTGCTGCGTTTGGGATCTATAGCGTCCTCTTCATTCGCACATCGATACCCAACTGGCTGGGTTACCTCAGCGGCCTTGTCACCGCGTTGATGTTGCTTGGATTCCTCCTCGTCGGTGGGAAGGACCTGCCTCCACAGCCTTTCTTTCTTATCTCACTCATTGCGGGCGTCGTCTTCCTGGCCATCTGATGATGCGGATGGCAGGGCTTCCTCACCATTCGCTGGAGCGGTGCTTCGACAGGCTCGGCTGGGGATCCAGCAGAGCTGCGCTGATGTGCTGGCGAGTTAACACATGAAGGTGTATGGTGGGCGGGCCCGGCGAAGCTGACGGCGGTGAAACCCCTGCCGCTTACCTCGCCACCATTAGGCGGGATCTGGAGTCCTTCAGCGGCAGCTCACGACCATCTATGACTGTGAGGTATCGAAATGACCGAGATCGATTTGGCGCTCCAGCGTAACCAGCTCTACTCGGAGCAATTCACACAGCGTGGCCTCCCAGGTAGGCCCCCCAGCCGCCGGCTAGCCGTACTCGCCTGTATGGACTGCCGCCTCCACGTATCTCAACTCCTGGGACTCGAGTTGGGCGCCGCCCATATCCTCCGGAACGCCGGCGGCGTCGTCACCGAAGACGTCATCCGGTCCCTCATCGTCTCCTACCACATCGGTGGCACCCGAGAGTTCATGATCATCAACAACACCAAGTGCGGGATGTTGACATTCA
>CAZFCJ010000170.1:0-5712 GCA_964517315.1 uncultured Anaerolineaceae bacterium
TCCTGGTCTTAACGATGCTCGAGGATGATAACTCGGTCTTTACGGCAATGCGGGCAGGTGCGCAGGGATACCTGTTGAAGGGAGCCGGCCACGACGAAATGTTACGAGCCATCCAGGCAGTCGCCGAGGGACAGGCTATCTTTAGCCCGGCCATTGCCACGCGAATGATGGACTTCTTTAATACCATGCGCCCGGCGAAGGCTCCAGACGTGTTTCCGGAGCTAACCAACCGCGAAAGAGAAGTGCTTGGTCTCATTGCCCAGGGAAGCAACAACTCAGAAATTGCCAGGGAGCTGGTCATCAGCCCCAAAACGGTCAGCAACCACATCACAAACATCCTGAGCAAGCTTCAGGTGGCAGACCGGGCGCAAGCGATCAACAAGGCGCGCGAGGCCGGTCTGTGACTGTGGGCCGCCGGTGAGCTGGAGGGTGCGATTTTACACGGCTGACATTTTTTGTGCTCAAGACCCGGCGAATTTGGGGCAGGTGACAGATTCGTCGAGATCATAAGTGCGCCGCTCCACGGCGGTCAGGTCGCGCTGCAAACGATCGCACATGTCCTCGATCAGCCCGTCGATCCGGATCGGTTGGCGATGGATCACGCCATCTTCAAAGGTAGAGTACAAAACGAAGGTGTCGTCCTCGACGAACTTGACAAATCCCGCCTGACCGGCGCCGGCGAAGAAGCGCCGTACGACCTCGCCGCTCTGCAAGTCCCACAGGATCACGCCGTCACCACCCGTACTGATCAGCAACAGCCGATTGTCGGACGAGAAGTCAATCTGATGGACAGAATCGAGGTGGGAGAGGCGAATGACCTCCTCACCACTGTGTAGATCGAGCACGTAGGCAATATTGTCGGTGCCGCCCCAGGCCAAGTAGCGGCTGTCTTCTGAAAAATCGAAGGCCACGATCCAGTCACTGGGATGCGGTGTCGACTCGAACTCGAGGACCCCGGTTTCCAAATCCCACAGATAGACGACGTGTCTTTCATCTCTCGTTGTCTCGTGCATCGCGCCGTAGCGCCCGTCGCCTGATACGGCCACGAGATCCGTATAGGGATTGTAGAGGACGCTGTCGTCAGGCTCGTCGAAAATACGCAACTGCTCGCCGCTCTCCGCATCCAGCACGTAGGCGCCGCGATCGGCACCGGCGAAGATGCGCCGGCCGCCGGGAATGAAGACGGGATGCTTGTACGCGCCATCCGGATTGGCGTGTTCAGCAATGAGCTCGCCGCTGGCGACGTCGTAGACCAGAATCGTGCCGGACTCACTGACCCCCAGCACCATCTGGCCGTCGTCGGAAAAGGGTGGCCGGGCGGTTGATCCGTCGAGTAGGGGATCCGGTGTGAAATCCAAATGATGTAATACCTCAAACGAATCCGCCTTCACAAGCACGGCCGCCCCCGTCTCCGGGTCTACGGTCAGCGCCATGCGACCGTCAGGAGAGAAGTGGACCACGTCGCGCGCGCCGTCGAGCCGGTAGTCACCGGAGTGCGGCGCCTGCAGGTCCCAGACGCGCACGGTCTTGTCCTGGCCGGCGGTGACGAGGAAGCGCTCGTCCGGCGAGAGGGCCGCATCCTGGAGTGCGTCAGTGTGTCCGGCCAGCACAAGCAGCTCCCGGCCGCTGGCCACGTCCCACACCCGGGCGGTGCCTTCCCACCCCCAGGTGATCAATTGCCGGCCATTATCGGCAAAGGACACCGGGCGGCCGCCGTCGCTGTGGCCCGTCAGGCGCTGCAGTTCGCGTCCCGAGGCCACGTCCCACAGGACGACGTCCTGCTCCAAGTCGCCAACCAGGCCCTGGGCGTACATGCGACCGTCTGGGCTCAATATGCCGATTGCACCTGGAGGAAGGCCATGTTCGACTTCCTGCCCAGTGCTGAGATCCCACAGCGAGACGGTCGGCGCGATGGCTGCCAGCAGCAGACGGCCATCGTCCGCAAATTGCGGGGGGTGGGTACCCTCGTGCTCGTGGGCGAAGCGGTACAGCTCTTCGCCGCTCTCGATATCCCAGACGTGCGTCTTCCCGGCGGCTGTCGCCACCGCCAGCCGGCCGTCCGGCGAAACGCCGACGACCAGTTCCCACCCGGGCGCCCGCGCATAGCCTCCACCGCCGACACTGAAACGCTGCACCTCCTCGCCCGTATCCATGCGCCAGACGTGCACGTCGCCGTTGCGCTCGCCGGCAATGACAACGTTCCCGTCGCCTGGAATGTGATGCGTAACGACTGCCGATGAGATGCTTTCAAAAGTCAGAATACCTTCTCCGGTCGCCACGTCCAACAAGAGCATTTCGGAATCGTCTAACGCCGCAGCCACGAGCGCGGTATTGCTGGCCGTGGCGTCCCGGGACTCCCAAGGAGCCCCTGGAATGACGTAATTTGACGTCTGCCACAGGCGTTCCATTGTCTGCAGATCCCAAACCTCGACGGTCGGGGGGCCAGAACCTTCGGCGCCGCGACGAACGAGCCGCAGATACTGATTATCGGGCGACAGCACGGGCCAGAAGGCAATGCCCGACGTTTCGATAAGCCGCGAGTCGACGTAGGCGTCAGCGGCGCGCTGCAGGGCCATATCCGCCTGAGGCGTGTAGAAGCTCCCAAGGCCCCGTAGCGCCAGCAGCGCCGCCAGTTCAGGGCTTCCACCGCGCTGCAATACGTTGGTGGCTTCGGCGGCCAGCCGCTGGCTCTCGGAACGGGCGAAATTGCGGTTCGCGTCGACGGCAAACCATCCGCTGATCAGTGCCGCCACTAGCAAAACAGCGACCAGCACCTGGAGTACCCGTCGGGAGCGGTGTTCCAGTTTCGCCTCCCTGGCCCGGCGCTCGGCTTCGGCGCTTTTCTGTTCGTCCCGCCGCGCCGCGCTGGTCTGCAGAAATTCATATTCCCCTGCAGTCAGGGCCAGTTCCTTGGCCTCGCTCCACGTTTCGAACTGCTGTAAGCGGGTCCCGCGCAACAAGAAACTGGGATCGTGCCCTGCCTGACGCCATTCCTGCTCGGCCCGGGCCAGTTGGCGCTCCATGCGCAGGTCGGCCCGACTCTCATTTAGCCAGCCGCGGAGGCGGTTCCATTCGCGCAGTAGCGCCTCGTGTGCGACCTCGACCGTGGGGCGCCGGCTGGCCGGGTCGTGATCGAGCGTCAGCAATCGATAGGCAGCAAAAATGTCGATCACCTCATCGAGCAGATCCTCGTCCCAACCCAGCGATGACAATTCCGTGAGCGGCACGCGCCGGCGGGCGTCGGGCGGCGCGCTTTCGTCACCGTCGACCGTGACCAAGCGCATGAAAAGCTGACGGATCAACGCGCGTCCTTCGCTGGCCTGCTCGAGATAGAGTTCTTCAGCCCGTTTGGCCAGCGCGCCTGTAGTACCTCCGAGCTCGGAGTACGCCTCATGCGTGAGGATCCGATTGGACCGCTGCTCAAACAGCTCGGTCAGGGCATATTGCAGCAGGGGCAGGGCGCCAGGACAGTATAGAACGTCGTCAATGATCGTCGCCGGCAGGCCTGCTTCGTACGCCACCCCGATCGTCTCTGCCGGAGCCACGATGGCCCGCTCCAGCTCATCCGCCTTGAGCGGAAGTAACGTTTCCATGTGACGGCGAATCAGTTGTCCGAATTGTGGATAATGCAATGGGCGGTCATAAAAGTCGGCGCGCAAGGTGAGCACTACTCGCAGCCTACTGCGCGGGTCCGTAACGGCGGTGGTCAGCAGGTCGAGGAAGAAAACCCTGTCCTGCTCGTCTTCCACCAGGCTGAACAATTCTTCAAACTGATCGATCACCAGCACCAGTTCGCTATCGTCCTTGGGCAGTATGAGCTCGGCTGCGCGCAGCAATCCATGCCGATCGCGCAATAGCTGATCATGCAGGTTCTCGGCCTGATCCGCTGCAATGCGCATGAGTGCCACTTCCAGCTCGTCCAGCGGGCGCCCCCCTGGAGACATCTCGACCACAAACCAACGCTCAGAGCCCGGCAGTTTCCCCTCCCAAAGAGCTGGGACGAGACCAGCACGGACCAGACTGGATTTGCCGCTACCGCTGGGACCCAACACGGCCAGGAAGCGGCCCGCACCTAGGGCGGCGTTCCCCCGGCGGGCCGCGTTCTCAACCTCGAGTTCAGATGGCATTCGTAGACGGTCGAGCAGGCGGTCAACCAGCGCTTCGCGACCGAAGAACTCAGCCCGGTCGGCGGCGGCGAAGGCGCGCAGTCCCTTATACGGATTGACCAGGGCTGGCAGGGAAGTGATGAGACCGGTGGATTCGGGGTCGGCGCCCTCCGGTTCCGCGGGGGTCAACTGCATCTCTTGGGCTCGGAGGATGGCTTGCCTGCGGCTGCGCACGTCCAGCTTACCGTAAATCTGGCGAACATACCACTTGACGGTGCTATGCTCGATATAGAGCTCCTGGGCGATCTGTCTGTTGGTTAACCCTTCGGCAATCAGGCCCAGCACATCTTTCTCGCGCGCAGTCAGCAGCTCCACCAGTTCGTCTGCTTCGCGCTCCTTGAGCCGGGCCGCTTTGCGGAATGCGGTGGCTAGTGACAGCGCATCCTCGTAGCGCTCTCGCGGGTCTTTAGCCGTCGCGCGCTGGATGACGTTGTTGACCTCGGTCCGGGCTTTATCGGCCACCGTCGTCAGCGGCGGCAGTGGCTCGTTGATCTGTTTATACAGCAGCTGCACCTCGTTCCCACCCGCAAATGGATGGGCGCCTGCCAACATCTCAAAGAGGGTCACGCCCAGAGCGTAGATATCCGTCTGGGGTGTCAACGGCTCGCCGCGTGCCTGTTCTGGCGCCAGATATGCAGGGGAGCCGATTCCGGCCTCGCCCTCTCTGGCGTCGCCTCCATCTCGGCGAAGGTCGGCGGCGATGCCGAAGTCAGTCAGATAGGCGTTACCCTCCTCATCGAGAAGAATATTGGACGGTGTCAGGTCGCGGTGGATCACGTCGGAATTGTGAGCAAGCGTCAGCGCGGAGCTGATTTGATCCAGCAGTAATGCGGTCGACTCCAACCCAAAGGGACCCTCTCGCAGTGCCTCCTTAGCACTTCCGCCACGCAGCCAGCGCATCACGAGGTAAGCACCCTCGGGGTCGCGCCAGTAGTCATAAAGCGGCACGATATGGATGTGTTCCAGACGGGCGATGTACTGAGCCTCGGCCTCGAAGCGCCGGATGAACGCTCGCCGATTGGCCAAATGGGGGAGGATAATCTTGACGGCCACTTCACGGCCGACAGTGGACTGGTAGGCGCGGTACACGGCGCCGAAACCGCCAGCACCGATCCGCTCTATCAGTTCGTAGCCCTTGAGGGACTGACCCGTAAGATTGTCCACGCGGACTTCCATTTCAGAATTTGACTGTGAAGTGACGCAGGAGAGATGAGGGGGTGACTGGCACCATTATACTGCCACCCAAGCGTAAATGGAACGATCCCCTCCCCTTTCCCTCCCCCCTGTCGGAAATCCCTACCTTCCCCCTCCTTCCCGAGCGACGGCGGGCCCTCTATTGTGGTGGTGGACGGCGAAATCGGCCCCCCAATGACAAATGATCCAGCCCCGCCGATCCAATCGCATCCGGTTAGCCCATCAAAAGATGGGGAAGGAGATCACAATGAACCGCCAGACATTTCCGAACGGGTCGCAGTTAGTTGCTCTGAGTTTGATCGGCTTGCTGGGATTGGTTTTCCTCCTGGCAGTCGAGAAACCCGCGCTAAGC
>CAZFCJ010000171.1:0-5700 GCA_964517315.1 uncultured Anaerolineaceae bacterium
AGGCCGCCGAGAGCGTGAGGAGAACTGACCATGGCCGAAGATTTTGAAGTGGGCGAGCCGCTGCCGGAGGAATCATCAAACCGGACATTTGTCCTCGTCGCCGGCGTGCTGGGCGGGCTCCTTGTCCTGAGCATGATCTGCCTGGGCCTATATGCGCTGGTCATCGCGCCCCGCCAGCAAGAAGCACGGATCGCCGAGGCAACAGAGATCGCCTTGCAGAACACCGAGGTGGCGAGGAATCTGACTCAGACGGCGATCGCCGAGGAGGCCTCTCCGACGACGGTCCCAACTGAAGCGCCGGCTGAGGAGCCAACGGATTCGCCCACACCCACAGAGGTCGTGGTCGAGCCAACGGACACTCCGGAGGGGGCGCAGCAAACCCAGGAAGCGCAAACGGCGACCGCGCAGGCGCAAGCCACGCTGGACGCTCAACAACAAGCGACGGTCACGCCTACGCCGACCGCGCTGCCGGCGACCGGCTTTGCCGACGAGGCGGGCCTGCCCGGCTTGCTGGCCCTCGGCGCGGTGCTGGTGATCGTCGTGTTCGTGGCCCGGCGCATGCGTGGAGCCACGCCCTAGAAGTCCACCTTCCATTGAGCGGGTAGAGAAGAGGCCCAGCGTCGTTCGACGCTGGGCCTTCGGATTCCCTTCGCATTTCGAGGATTCCGTTGGACCGCCCGTCCGCGAGCAGGGCATACGGACGCCGCAAGGCGTCTGTGCTGCTGACCGTTCTCACATGTCGGCGTAGGCTTGGCCGTGGGCGATCAATTGCTCCGCGGCCTCCGGTGTGCCGGCCTCCGCATAGATCCTCAGCACCGGTTCGGTCCCCGAGGGCCTGATCAGCAGCCAGGAGTCGTCCTCGAGCAAGTACTTGACGCCGTCTCTGGTGCTGACCTCCGTCACTTGCGCGCCGTTGATCGAGCTCGGAGCCCGGCGCGTGAGATGCTGCACCATCTCCTGCTTGGCTACGGGACGCGACAACCGTTGGTCCAGCCGTGCACAATGGGACGGCCCAACCTCTTCGAGCAGCTCCTCCACAAGCGCGTCGAGCGGTATGCCGCGCGCCGAGACCATCTCCGTGAGCAACAGCCCCATCACGACGCCGTCCCCTTCCGGGATGTGGCCTTTGAATGACATCCCGCCCGATTCCTCACCGCCCACGAGCACGTCATCGCGCATCATCCAGTCGGCGATGTGATTGAAGCCGACCGGGGTTTCGATGACTTCAATATCGTATTTCGCGGCCAGGCGGTCGATCATGCGGGTGGTGGAGATGGACTTGACGACCTTCCCCGACATGGCCCGCGACTCGACCAGGTATTTGAACGCCAGCGCCAGGATCTGGTGGGGGTTTACAAAGGCGCCGCGGCCGTCCATGGCGGCGATGCGATCGGCGTCGCCATCGGTCGCCAGGCCGAAGTCACCCTGGCCCGCCGCGATCGCGCCGGCCAGCGCGCCCAGATAGCGCTCGGTTGGCTCCGGATGGATGCCGCCGAAGCCGGGGTTCATCTCGCCCCGGATCTCGCTGACCTCGCAACCGGTGCCCTGGAGCATGCCCTTGATCTGCCCCCGGCCTGAGCCGTACATGGAGTCGGTCACCAACCGCTGTGGGTTCTCGGCGATGGCCTCCAGGTCGATCAGATGGCGCAGGTGATCGTAGTAGGAAGTGGTCGGGTTGAAGCGTTGGATGAGACCCGACTTGCGCGCCGCCTCGTAGTCGATCAAGTTGGGCCCACGCCCCCGGGACTCGTTGTCTGCCAAATAGACTTCAACGCGCCGGCACTGTTCCGGCACGGCAGCGCCCCCGTAGGCCGCTTTCAGCTTCAGGCCGTTGTAGCGGGGAGCGTTGTGGGAAGCCGTGATCATCAATCCGGCCACCGCGCCCAGATGCTTGACCGCAAATGAGATCGCGGGTGTGGGAGCGTCCGCCGTCGCCAGGTGCACCTCAAAGCCGTTGGCTGCCAGCACCCGCGCCGCCTCCAGTGCGTAGCGGTCAGAAAGGAAGCGGGTGTCAAACCCCACCGCTACGCGATGGCCATGCAGCGGCTCGCCGTTCGGGTCGCCGTCGGTCCAGTCGCCGGAGGCGACTGCGTCTGAGATCGCCTGGGTCACGAGGCGTAAATTGTGAAACGTGAAGGTGTCGGAGATGACGGCCCGCCATCCATCCGTGCCGAAATGAATTGTCATGGAGTCCCTCGGTGTGTCGTCTGGCGCTGCATTCTAGCAACCGCGGCGGGGGTGGTCAACCATCATCGGATGGCTCGGCATACACAAGCCCGACGACCAGATCGTTGACGTTGGTTCCGGTGGGACCCGTTTTGATCAAGGCATCGGCGGCGTCCAGGGCCGGATACGCGTTGTTCTCCTTCAGATGTTCCTCTAGCTCGAGTCCTGCGGCACGGATATTCGCCGCGGTCTCACCGGTGACCACCGCCCCGGCGGCGTCCGTTGGCCCGTCCCGGCCGTCCGTGGCGAAGGACAGCACGGCGCGGGATGGCGCGCCTTCCAGGGCAAGGGCGGCGGCGACCGCGAACTCCTGGTTGCGGCCGCCGCGGCCTTCGCCGCGGACGGTGACGGTGGGTTCGCCGCCCTGGAGCAGGCAGGAGTTCACAGGGGCGGATTTCAGGACTTCTCCGAATTCATGGCCCAGCTGGCTGGCTTCGCCCTCCAGCGTCGTGGTCAAGACCGAGGCTTGGAAGCCCAGGTCCTCGGCGACCCGCCGGGCGGCGTTGAGCGCCAGCCGGTTGCCGCCGAGCAGCACATTGACGGGCTGGTACATCGGTGGTGAGCCCGGCTCGTTGCGCGTGATGGCCTGACGGACCGACGGGCTTACTTGTTCCCAAAGGTTGTACCGTTCGAGCACTGCCCGGGGAGTGGCGGAAGGCTGAGGTTGGAGAAGAGTCGGGCCGGAAGCCACGGCGCTCAGACGGTCGCCGACCACGTCGGAGAGGACAAGTCCCAGGACCGGCGCCGGCGAGGCCATTTGGGCCAGCCCGCCTCCCTTGACCTGTGAGAGCGCTTTGCGCACGGCATTCATCTCATCGATCGGCGCCCCGCTGGCAAGCAGGCGTTTGTTCAAATCGCGCAGATTGTCGAGGGCGACGCCCTCGACGGGAAGTTCGAACATGGCGGATCCACCTCCAGATACCAACACCACGACCCGATCTTCGGCCTGTACCCGGGCCAGGAGTTCGGCGCAGGCGCGCCCCGCCTCCAGGCTGCCCTGCGTGGGCAGAGGATGGCCTCCTTCAAAGGTCTGCACGCCCGCCGGGAACTCGGCTGGGACGCCCGCGGGAATGGCCGCGACTCCCGCTTCCAGCCGATCCTGCAGCATCTCCGCGGCCGCCTGGGTCATCGCTGGTGCGGCCTTGCCGAGGGCGATCAAATAGACGCGGCTGGACTCGTGCAGGGCCAGGCGGTGCGGGCCGGAGACGATCGCTCCCGCCTTCACCTCGAGCGAGCTGCGCACGAGGGCGACGGGATCGGCGGCCTCGAGCGCGGCCTCGATCATGCGCGTGAAATGGTCCCGATGATCCGCGAAGCGGGTCGGTCCTGCGGGAGCGTCCTCGTCGAGGGCTCCTCTCATGGGCTTTGGACCGACTGCGCAGCCTGTAAAGCGGCTTCGTCCGGGCTCATGCCTCCGTTCAACACATTCGATACGGCGTCCTGAAGGTGCGGGCCGAAGGTCGCCAGGAGCTCTTCTGAAGGGCGCGGCTGAAGTGTGGGCGCAAGGAGGGCGACGACCGAGGCGTGGCTGCTTTCCTGCCAGTTATCAAGCGCGGTTGTGGAAGGCGGGAGCAGACCCAAGGCCTCGCTCCAGGGCCCCAGAAACTCCGGTTGATTTAAGGCTTGGATCAGTTCGGCGGTCAGCTGCTGCCGCTCGGGGTTGGTGGCTACAAGTGCCCAGGACCACGTGGAGGCGATGCTGACACCGTCTCCGTCTTGGTTCGGAAGCGGAGAGGCCGAGAGAAAGGTCGTGTTCGGACGGTTCAGAAATGAACTCAGGGGGGCGACTGCTCCTGCCGCACGGCCTTCCAGGAACGCCTGCCAGGACTGCTCCGCCGTAGACACGCTGAGCGCCTCCTCCGACAGCAGACCCGAGCTACGGGCCGATCCGTAGAAGGCCAGCACACGAGAGAGCGTCGTGGGGTCGAGCGCGGGCCTCCCCGAGGGTCCCGTCAGGTTGCCTTCCAAGGACTGGTACTGGATGAGCGTGAAGAGCGCCTGCGGATCGCCGGCCGGAAACACGAACGGCTGATTGGTGTCGAGCACACGCGACCAGGACAGCGGCGGAGAGCTGTACACTCCGCTGCGGTAGACGAACACGTGCGCGTCGCTGGCAAAGGGAAGGCCGTAGAAACCCCCATCAATCTCGGCGGCCAACACGGCGTACGGGAACCACCCGTCCTCGGTGGGGCGGGGTGCGACCTCGTCGAGGGGTTGGATGAGACCCTTGAGGGCGGCGGACGTCAGAGCGGCCGGATGCAGCGCGATCAGATCCGGCAGCACGTCGGGGGCGACCGTCTTGGCCGCCGACAGGGTTTCGAACAGCCCGCCCGGACCGGTCTCGTCCTTGATCCTAGTCTCGACGGTGAGCCCAGGATGCTCGGCCTCGAATGCGTCGAGTTGGGCCCGGAGCAGCTCCGAAGCCGGTCCCTCGGCCGCCGGGTCGAATTCAGGCGGCAACCAGACGATGAGTCTGGTGGTCGCGGGCTCGGTCTGACCGGTAGGAGCGGTGGAGGTGACCGGCGAGGTATCCGTAGGTCCGGGTGAGGCGGCGGGCCCTTCTGAGCGCAATTTGGGGCTGCAGGCCGCGAAAAGAACCGCCGCCAGGAGCGGCAGGCAACGACGGAAGTTGGGCATCACGCGGGGATTATAGCACCTGCGGGGTGCAGGGACCGCTGTGCTACAATTCCGCTGCTATGAACGTCCCCAAGGAGCTGACCGAGGCCTTGGAGGGGCTCCCGGCCAAGCCGGGTTGCTATCTGCTGAAGGACGAGCGCGGGCGGGTCCTCTACGTGGGCAAGGCGGTCAACCTGCGCAATCGCGTCCGCTCCTACTTCCACGCGTCAGCGCAGCAGAATCGCAGGACCACCGAACTGGTGGCGCGGGTGGCTGATCTGGATTGGATTGTCGTCGGTTCAGAGCTCGAGGCGCTCATCCTCGAGATGAACCTGATCAAGCGGCACCGTCCCAAGTACAACGTTCGCCTGAAGGACGACAAACGCTACCCTTACATTAGAGTCCATTGGGGGGACCCGTTCCCCAAGGTTTCGGTCACACGCAGGCTCAAGGACGACGGCTCCCGCTACTACGGGCCGTACACGAGCGTCTGGGCCGTCCACCAGACACTCGACGTCCTGCGCCGGATTTTCCCCTACTTGACTTGTGATCGGGTGATCACAGGGGAGGATTCGCGCGCTTGCCTCTACTACGACATCAAACTTTGCCAGGCGCCCTGCATCGGGGCGGTGGATCAAGAGACCTACCGCTCGATGATCTCCGATCTTTGCCGGTTTTTGGAAGGGCATACGGAGCCGATCGTCGACGACCTGAAATCCGAGATGGAGGCGGCTTCGGAGGCGCTGAACTTCGAGAAGGCTGCCGCGATCCGCGACCAGCTCACGGCCATCGAGAAAGTTGTAGAGGGCCAGAAGGTGGTCTCCCAACAGAAGATCGACTCCGACGTGATCGCGTTCG
>CAZFCJ010000172.1:0-5540 GCA_964517315.1 uncultured Anaerolineaceae bacterium
ACCAGGTCCGCTGCTTTTACCAGCCCAACGGAGTGGCGGATCAGATCTTCCGGGACTTCAAGCGCCGAGCCCGGGGTCGAGGCGTGCGTCATGGCGGCGGGAAGCTCGATCAACGACTCCACGCTTCCCAACGACTCTGCCAGCGTGAACAGCTCCGTGGCCTCGACGACTTTGCGCGCCGAAGCCCCGCCGCCCATGACGCGGAATGAGACCATGCCGCCCGGGGCGCGCATTTGCCGTTCCATCAGCTCGTGCTGCGGATGGTCGGCCAGTCCCGGATAGAAGACCTCAGATACATGGGGGTGGCCGGCCAGGGCCTCGGCGATTTGAACCGCGTTGTGGACATGGCGGTCCATGCGCACGGGGAGCGTCTTGATTCCGCGCAGCACCAGGAAGCAATCCATCGGCCCCGGGACCGCCCCAACTGCGTTTTGCAGGTATGCCAGCCGCTCGGCCAGGTCGTCATCGTTCACGACGAGCGCGCCGCCGACCAGGTCGGAGTGACCGCCGAGATACTTGGTGGTCGAATGCAGGACAATGTCCGCGCCCAGCTGCAGCGGCTGCTGCAGGTACGGTGTGGCGAACGTGTTGTCCACGCACACCAACGGGCGTGTTTCACGGTGCCTCGAACCGGCGGCGATCGCCTTGATCTCGCACAGGTCGAGCAGCGGATTGGTGGGAGTCTCGAGCCATATCAGCCGAGTCTCAGGTCTGAGTTCCGCCAGGAATGACTGGCTGTCCGAGGCCTCGGCGTAGCTGAATTCGAGGCCAAGCTGGCGGAACACGGATTCAAAGATGCGAAAGGTCCCGCCATACAAGTCGTGGCCGGCGAGGACGTGATCGCCTCGTTCCAGGAGGTGAAGTACAGCGTCCGTCGCCGCCATCCCCGAGGCGAATGCCAGGCCGCGGGTTCCGGCCTCCAGGGCCGCCAGACAGCCTTCCATTGCGGTACGGGTGGGGTTGCCGGTGCGGGCGTATTCGTAGCCGCGGTGCTCTCCAACGGCCTGCTGTTCGAAGGTCGAGGTCTGATAGATCGGGGTCATGACCGCGCCGGTCGTGGGGTCCGGCGACTGACCGGCGTGAATGGCCAAGGTCTCAAACGCGGGTTGCTGTGGCATCGGGCACCTCCGGGGGGGATTTTGGGGTATGCGCGTACTATAATACTTGGTCCATGACGTCAGCGAAGGAGCGGTCTGGTGGACATCCACTTCGTCGATCCCTCCGAGGCGCCAGTCCCGCCTGAAGAGGTACGGATCCGCGAAATCCAGATTCAACCCGTCCGGGGTGGCAAGATCCTGACCGTCGAGATTCAGCTCACCCCGTTTCAGGAGCGACCCTCGTTAGAGGTCGAAGTGTTTGATGACGAGGACCACTTGGTGGCGAACACGAGCATCATCGAAGCGGTGAGTCCCAGGATGGAATTCAACCTGCATCTGCGAGCTTCCGACGGTGACGGCCGGCATAGGATGCGTGTCGAAGTTGGGTATCCTGAACGGGAGCCCGTTGATGTTAAGGACGTGAGTTTTGACATGAGCCGGGCGGCGTAGACAGAGGGAGCAGCCGAAAAGGGGGGACCGGGGGCCCATTTCCGCGCCACGCCATCACGGCGCCACAGTTGGACCGGCACAAGGCCCCCGAAGCCGCCTCACCGACGACCTTCAACGACGCCTACAACGCCGCCTGATCCTCGTCCGGGACTGTACCTGTGGACGTTCGCCTGTCAGGGCCGCCATTTATAAGAGCAAAATACATCTGGACAGCGATCGGAGACCCCCCGCTGAGGATCTGCAGTCAAGTCCCTTGGGCGAGTTCCCATATCGCGATGAAGAATGGGTAGAGCCGAGAGGAACAAAGGGCCCCCTGACCAAGGGGGCTGCTCGGCTGGCTCCTTATTCATACTTTGCATCTGTGTTGAAATCATGTAGAGTGATAAGGAATTAATTGGAGCTGGGGCGCCTGATCGGCGTCCCCGTTGGTCTATTGACCGATCATTGACGAATCTGGCCCGGCTGGGTAGCTAATGATGGCTCGTCTCGACCCTTCTATCCGCCACGCGATCACGCCGCCTGACTTCGGCGAGAACATGCTCCATCGTGAGCACCTTGTTGACAGACTCCATGGCGAGATCCCCCGAAAGCTCGTAGCCATTGCGGCGCCTGCGGGATATGGCAAGACGACAATCCTCGCTGACTTTGTTGCCCATGCCGAGATGCCGATCTGCTGGGTTAGCTTGACGGAAGCGGATCGGGACATGATGAGATTGGCTACTGTCCTCCTAGCTTCGCTGGAGCGAAGATTCAGGCGATTGCGGGATCAAATGGACCTAAGAGCGTACCTTGAGGAGTCTCCCGCAAATGTCGCCGCGTCAATCGTCTCCCTCATTGAGCAGAATGTGCCGGAATCATTTGTGATCATTCTTGATGATGTCCACCATATTCACGCATCGGAGGATTCCATTGAGTTCGTCGATGGATTGATCATTGACCTTCCTGAACAGACAACTGTTATCGCGGCAGGACGAGAAGTACTTGAGGTCTCCCTTGCTCGACTCATGGCACAAGGGGACTTGGCTGGCCTCGGCTCGCATGATTTGGCATACCGATTTGAGGAAGTGAAGGAGATCCTTAATGACGCTGAGGGGGGCAACTATCCAGAGAGGCGGGTGTCTGAAATATATGAGCGTACGCGAGGTTGGCCAGCAGCAGTCAACCTCGCATATCAAACATCATCTCAGTCATCTCTCGTGGGTGACATCCCTGAATCGCTGGTGTATGAATACCTGGGCTCGGTGGTTCTTAATCGTCAGCCGGAACGGTTACGTCGGTTCCTCATTGAAGCATCAATACTCCCTGTGATGACGGCGGAAATTCTGGATCAAGTGCTGGATCGCGATGACAGCGGTGATCTTTTGTCAGCCGCTCACGCAAGAAGTCTCTTCTTGACGGTTTCCGGTGGTGACCAAGAGACGTATGAGTTTCATCCTATCTTCCGGAGCCTGCTTCGGGACACACTAAAGGCCTCATCTCCCAGTAGATTCATCGAATTGCACGAGACCGCTGCTAACTATTTGGGTGACGTGTCGCCCGAGACCGCAGTTTCCCTTTCCCTTGAAACGGGAAACCTTGAGAAGGCAGCGGAGGTGATCGAGAAGATTGCCGAGAGATTTTTCAGTGCCGGGCGGTTCGCAACTCTCATCGGTTGGTTCGAACTTTTCGAGAAGCCTACACTTGAGGTTCCAAATTTGACGTACTACTGCGCCAAGATACTTTCCACACGCGGAGAGAGCGAGGAGGCCTTCGAATTGTGGGGTGTGCTTGCAGAGTCTCCGGACGTAAGTCGAGATGTCGCACTTAGGGCGCTCGCCTCCCGCGGAATGATGGCGATCCGGCTTGGTTGGCACGACGAGGCCGAAGCGATCATCGCCGATCTCCTACCTGAACTCGACAAAGTGGCAGTCCCAGACATTCGGGCAATGACATATCGACTTGAGGCACGTTTCAAGGCCACGGTCGAGAAAGAGTTCGATTTCGCAGCCAACCTAATTGATAAGGCGATCGACGAACTTGAAGCTGTTGATGACCATTACGAGCTATTGGACAGTTTGCAGGAAAAAGTTCAAATACTTGGATTGGGGGGGGATATGCTCGCAGCGAGGAACACTTCTCACCAGGTGATAAAGCTAAGTCAGACCGCGGGTTCTGACCTCACGAATTCGAGAGCCGTCAACAACCTTGCTCAGCTTGAGTACCTGGCGGGCAACTACGAAGAGGCCTTGAACGCCTATGAGGAAGCCAAAGCGTCGGCAAGGCGTGCTTCCAGTCGATACACCGAAGCTTGGATTCTTCTCGGTCAAGCAGACATTTTCAATGACATTGGGCTAGCAGTGCAAGCAGCTGACTTATATGGACAGGTACTGAGGATCGCAACATCAATCGACAATCTCCCGCTAATTCGTCTTGGATGTCTTAGGACGAGCATACTTCACAGGCGCGGCGCCAGCTATCGCATTGCGAGGGAATGGATCCGGCGCGCTTCCGAGGTTGAGACTTCGATGGCTTCATCCTCACTTGTCATTGAGCAGGCTGCGTTGTCGATGAAGGCCGATCCGGGAAATGCCAAACAAATGCTCGTGGACCTACTGGATTCCGATGAGAGGCTTGAAGCGGACGGGGAAGTCCTTGCTCAGTTTTTCCTGGCGAGCGCATCCTACCTGGTAGATGATAGGGGGGCCTCTGAAATCATGCACCAATGCTTTGAAATGGCTTCTCTGAAGGGTTGGGAACAGGTGGTAGCCGCTGAGCTATCATTCATGTCAGAGATAGAGGGATGGGCCACACGAGTATTTGCCGGACAATCGAGCTTCTCCATCATTCAGTCGCGAATTGAGGCCATGAGATCCTATAGGGGTCACTATGGACCACAGGATGATGCACCTGATGAACGATCCGATCTCAGGATTTGTTCGCTTGGCGGGGGAAGAATTTATCTACAGGGAAAACCCGTAGATGGACTGAAACCCCAGGCCGTACAACTTCTAATCTATCTGATCGATAGAGGTTCGGCCGAACGAGATCGTCTCGCCGAGGAGTTCTGGACAGACTTTCCACCAGGCAGGCAAACTGCAAATCTGCACATGGCCGTATATAGCCTGCGCCGAAAGCTTGGAAAAGAAGCAATCCAACTGGAGGGATCAGTTTACAGAATCAATCCCGAGCTCGACTTGAGGTACGACGCCGTTGAATTTGAGAGAGCCGTCGATGTCGCCCTGAGGTTGCCACCAGGCGACCCGAGGAAACTGTTTGCTTTGGGGGAGAGCATCAGGCATTACGAGGGAATGTACCTTCCCGAGTTTTTCTCCGATTGGGTGCAGGAGAAAAGGCGATTGCTGGAGCACAAATACCTCGATGTCGTTTCTGATTATGCCGATGAAGCGATCCGCAGAGATCAACCGGACAAGGCGGTGCCGACCTTGCGTGAGGCTTTGACAGCAGATCCACTGCGAGACGATTTGAACGAATTGTATGTCGAGGCGTTAGGAATGATGCGCCGGCGGAGCGAGCTGGTGGCCCACTATGAGCGATACAAGGATCTCCTTAGTGAAGAGTTGGGCCTTGAACCCAGCAGATCGCTGAAGGAATTGTACAGAAAGTTCATAAAGCGGGCATAGCACCATTACTTCCTTGGTACGGGTGTAAGTTGAATTAGCCAGACTTCAGGATGCGATTTCCAGGTTGTCGGATTTCAGTGTCGTTCGATAAAGAATCTGTTGAGACCCCTTGTGTATTATGTCGTCAGAGTGGCAAAGACGCGACGGAGGTCCCAGATGGAAATCCGCGAAGCCTTTATTGGTGGCGGCGACTGACCTAAGCAGGCCCTAGTCGGCTACACCAACAAGAATTCTAAATAGGCACGACGCGGTGGCATACAACCGCCAAAGTGTTGGAGGACTACTTAACATAACTGCGCCGGTTTCAGTTGCACAGGCACCCACAGGAGGTCCACATGTCGATGCAAGCGCTCAATAAGCTGGTGGCCCGCTC
>CAZFCJ010000173.1:0-5512 GCA_964517315.1 uncultured Anaerolineaceae bacterium
TGGTGGTGTAAGAGACCACCGGCGTCCGCAGCAATGCGGCGGCCAGGCAACCCCCATCCGGAGCAAGGCCAAGCAGGGATGAAGTCCTTCGGGACGTGGAGCGGCCCGCTCCATCAAAATCCCGGGTAGGCTGCTCGAGGACCGCCGTGAGGCGGTGCCCTAGAGAGATGGTCGCCCAAGCCCTCGGCGCCCGCGCGCCGGGGCTGGACAGAACGCGGCTTACAGGTTGGCCCACGTTGCGCTCTTTTTGTAGGGCCCCAGCGTCAAGGCTGCGGGCCCATTGCTCTTGTTTCTCACCCCGACTCACTCCCAACGTCATCCTCGAATGGGAGCATCTCCCCACCCCCAAAAGCGTGATTAACAGGTAAAGTGGGGGACAACATTTCTCAGCCCTGAGAAATTCGTCGAATTCCACCGCCTTCGCTTCAGCCCTGAATTCGGAAATTGTGGGCCCGATCTTACGTATGAGCCTACATGTGGGGAGAATTGATTTTGAGTGGGACCTTGGTACTAGTCGCTCGGCGTCGATTTCCGGTTGCATGGGTGGGGAAGCGCCTATATACTGTGGCCAATTGTGGGATAAAGTGGGACGATGTGGGACGCCGAAGCCGCCGGCGTCTCGCCCTTCTGAAGCGGGTTAGAACACATGTTCCTGGGTCAATTCGTTCACTCCATCGACGCCAAGGGCCGGATCACGGTCCCCGTCCGCTTCCGTGATTCACTGGGCGACGGCGCGGTGGTCACCCAGGGCTTTGAACGCAACCTCATGGTATATACCACCGATAGCTTTGAGCAGCTCGCCGAACAGGCCCGGCACCTCAGCACCACCGACCCTGAGGCCCGGGCCGTTCGGCGCTTGCTATTTGGCGGCGCGGCCGACGTGGAGCTGGATTCGCAGGGCCGGATCTTGGTGCCGCCCTTTCTGCGCGGCTACGCGCAGTTGGAAGGTGAAGCGGCCATCGTCGGCGCCGGCGATTACTTCGAAATTTGGAACGCCCAAGACTGGGAGGGGGAGCTCGACTCGGTGACCGACCCCGATGTAAACGCCCGGCGGTTCGCCGCGTTCGATCTTTCAGCGGGATAGCGGCGTGAGCGGAGGTCCGCCAGGGCACCGGTCCGCGCCGCACATCCCGGTACTTTACCAACAGGTGCTCGACGCCGTCCAAGCCGCCGCCGGCGGTCGCTACCTTGATGGCACGGTCGGCGCAGGCGGCCACGCTGCTGGCATCCTCGAGCGGTCCTCGCCCGACGGTCAGTTGCTCGGCTTGGACCTCGATCCGGATGCGCTCCAGCTGGCCGGGGAACGCCTGGCTGCGTACGGCGAGCGGGTCCACCTGCGGCGCGCCAGCTACGACGAGATGGTGCAGCAGGCGAACGAAATCGGCTGGTCAGAGGTCCAAGGGGTTCTCCTGGACTTAGGGTTGTCCTCCATGCAGCTCGAGGACCCCGAACGCGGCTTCAGTTTCCAGCGGGAAGGACCGCTCGACATGCGCTTCGGACCGGATGTGGGGCGCACCGCGGCCGAGCTGGTGAACGAGTTGAAGGAGACCGAGTTGGCCGAACTGATTGCCGACTATGGCGAGGAACGTCGGGCGCGCCGGGTGGCCCGCGCCATCGTCGAGGCCCGGCCGCTGCACACGACCGGTCAGCTGGCCGAGGTCGTGGCCCAGGCAGTGGGGCGGCGCAGCGCACGGATCCACCCTGCGACGCGCACGTTCCAGGCGTTGCGCATCGCGGTCAATGACGAGTTGAACATGCTGCGGCGAGGACTCCAAGCGGCGATTGAGCTGCTCGTGCCCGGAGGAAGGCTGGCGGTGATCGCGTTTCATTCGTTGGAGGATCGCATCGTCAAGCGGACGTTCCGGCGTGAAAGCCAGAACTGCATTTGTCCGCCCGAACAGCCGGTGTGTACCTGTGATCACGAGGCTCGGCTGGTGCGGGTGAGCCGAGGGGTAATCACTCCGGACGAAGAGGAAATCGAACGCAACCCTCGGGCCCGCAGCGCCCGCCTGCGGATCGCCGAGCGGCTGGAGCCGGCATGATCCTTGCATATAAGGACTCGGGTGGTGTCTCTCATGAGGACTACAAGCGGAAAACCAAGACATGCCTCCCGACGTGCATCCCGACGCTTCGGTTCGAGCCCGGCGCGGCGAACGATCATGGCCGTGGTGGTGCTGATAGCCGTCGGCGGCATGTATCTGGCCGTAAGCGCCGAGGCCGCCAACGCGGGGCGAAAGGTCCTCGAGCTGGAACGGAGGCGGGAGGAATTGGTGCAGCAGAACGCCGAGCTCACGGCGAGGCTGGCCAACCTGACCGATCCCGAGCGAATGAAGGCCCGCGCCTCGGAGCTCGGCTTCCGCCCCGCAAGGCCGCAGGACATCCAGTTCGTCGAAGTGGAGGGTCTGCCCGCCGAGCGGACCTTCGCCGCGCCCCGACCCCCGGCGGAGGGCGATCGGGGACAGACCGCCCTCTCCCCAGCCTACACGGAGACCCTCGGTGAGTGGATCGAACGCGTATTGGGTTCGGAGGCGAGACCGTGAACGAGCAGCAGCGCACGCAGGCGCGCCGCCGGGTCGCCATGGTCATGGCGGCCATGTCGATCGTGGCGGTGGGACTGCTGGTGCAGTTGGTGCGGGTCCAGTTCGGACCGTACGCCCCGGTGTTCGCGGCCCGCAGCGAAGCCAGTTTGGAGCGGACCGAGCGGGTCGTCCCCGAGCGCGGACTGATTTTCGACCGCGAGGGTCGGCTGCTGGCGACCAACGACGTTATGTACCACCTGGAGGTTGAAGTGCGCCAGTTGACCCCGCGTAGTCGGGAGGACATCGCCGCCGTGATCTCGAAATTGATGGTGCTGCCGATCGAGGATCTGCACGATCAGCTCACCCGCGATTGGGCCCAGGAGGGGCAGTTCCGGGTTCGCCTGACGCGGCAGGATGAAGACGGAGAACGTTGGCCGATCACTGTGGACCCGAGCATCGCCGAAGTCCTGAACGGCTTTCTGGCCGATCCGACCACCCCGGATTTGAGCGGGCTTTCGCTCGTGCCCGCACCCCGGCGCGTTTATCCGGCTGGGTCTCTGGCGGGACACCTGCTGGGGTTCGTAAACCAGGAGGGCGAGGGCTATTTCGGCATCGAGGGCTACTACGATGAATGGCTTTCCGGCAAGCCGATCACCGTCGAGCGGCCGCTCATCCCGCCCATGGCCCGACCCCAGCCGGACCCGCCCGCGGGCGTGAACCTGGTCCTCACCGTGGATGCCGAGGTGCAGCAGATGGTCGAAGGAGTGCTGCGCGAGGCGATCGAGAGATCGGGTGCCGAAGACGGGCAGATCGTGGTCATGAATCCTGAAAACGGTGAAATCCTGGCCATGGCCGCGCGGCCCGAATTGAACCCCAACGAATACGAGCCGTGGCTCGAAGAGGAGGACGAAGAGCCGGTGATCGCACCTGCGGTCGGCGGGCAGTATGAGCCGGGCTCTACGTTCAAGGTCCTCACCATGGCGGCCGCGCTCGACCAGGGCGCGGTGACGCCCGACCAGGTGTTCATCGACACCGGCGAGATCGAGGTGGGGGGGCACCCGATCCAGAACTGGGACGGAAGCGCCTGGGGCCCGCAGACCATGACCGGCTGCATGCGCCACTCGTTGAACGTGTGCCTGGCTTACGTGGCCTCCGAGGAATTGGGGGCCGGCCCCTTCTACGACTATATGGAGCGCTTCGGCATCGGACAGATCACCGGTGTCGATCTGGCCGGTGAGGTCTCCGGTCAGCTGCGCACCCCGCGCGATCCCGGCTGGACCGAGTCGGACCTGGGCACTAATTCGTTCGGCCAAGGCATTTCGGTGACGCCGATTCAACTGCTTTCGGCGATCGCCGCCGTGGCCAACGAGGGCGTGATGGTCCAACCCCATGTGGTGCGCGAGGTGTCGGGCCCACAACAGGAATATTGGCCCAAGGCCACCGTCATTGGACAGCCGATTTCAGCGGAGACGGCGCGCACGATGACGGCCATGCTGACGCAGTCCCTCGATGGTGAAACACAGTACGCCGAGGTGCCTGGATACGAGCTGGCCGGCAAGACGGGAACGGCGCAGATCCCCACCGAGCGCGGCTACGACCCCACTCAGACCGTCGCTTCGTTCGTCGGCTGGGGGCCGGTTTCCGATCCGCAATTTATTGTCCTGGTAAGGCTCGATCGTCCCAGTGCCTCGCCGTGGGGATCGGTGGTCGCAGCTCCCGTATTCCAAGAGGTGGTCGAGCGGCTGGTGGTTTTTATGGGTATTCCACCCGACACCGGTCCGCTTCAGGCCCAGGCCTCCTTGGAATAGGCGAAGGAAGATGCTGACCTTGGACGAAGTGGTTCAGGCGCTAGGAGGCGCACCGATCGGCATAGACCAGCCGTTGACCGAAACCGTGATCGATTCACGTGTGGCTTCTCCCGGCTGCCTGTTCGTCGCGCTGCCGGGTGAGACGACCGATGGTCATGAGTACGTCGGCGAGGCCTTTCAGCGCGGCGCTGCGGCGGCGCTCATCGAGCGGGAGGTCGAGGGTGGTTTCCCGGTGCTCGACCTCCGGGACGGTGGGGACCGGGCGAAATTTCCTGGTCCCCCGCTGTGTCTGCTCGTGGAGAGCAGTCTGGAGGGGCTGCAAACCATCGCTGCCTACTGGCGGCGGCAGGTGGACGTGCGCGTGATCGGCATTACCGGCAGCGTCGGGAAATCGACGACCAAGGAGGTCACCGCAGAAGTGCTCTCCGGCCGGTTCCAAACCTTGAAAAACCCCGGCAATCGGAACAACGAGATCGGCCTTCCGTTAACGCTGCTGGAGCTGCGCAAGGCCCACGAGCGTGCTGTGCTCGAGATGGGTTTTTATGTGCCGGGTGAGATCGCGCTTCTGTGCGATCTGGCGCTGCCCAACGTGGGTGTGGTGACCAATATCAGCCAGGTCCATATGGAACGGGCCGGCAGCCTGGAGGCGATCGTCGAGGGCAAATCCGAGCTGGTCGAGAACCTGCCCCCGGGGCCGGAGGGCGTCGCCGTGCTGAACTACGACGAGCCGCTGGTGCGAGAGATGGCTCAAAAGACGGAGGCCGACATCTTCTATTACGGCCTGTCGGAACGAGCCGACCTGTGGGCAAGTGACGTCGAAGGGCTCGGCCTGGATGGGGTCCGTTTTGTCTTCCACCACTCTGGCGAGTCGTTCCACGTCCGCGTCCCGCTCCTGGGCCGCCATTCGGTTCACACCGCGCTGCGGGCGGCTTCGGTCGGCCTGGTGGAAGGAATGTCCTGGGATTCGATCATCGACGGGCTGCAGCACAGCCGTACTCAGCTGCGGCTGGTGGCGGTGGGCGGACCGGCGGGCGCACTGCTCTTGGACGACACCTACAACGCCGCGCCGGCCTCCTCGATCGCCGCGTTGAATCTGCTCGAGGAGCTCGAAGGCCGACGCATCGCCGTGCTCGGGGACATGCTCGAGCTGGGCGAGTTCGAGGAGCGCGGCCACCGCATGGTCGG
>CAZFCJ010000174.1:0-5348 GCA_964517315.1 uncultured Anaerolineaceae bacterium
CCTGAACGTGATTATGCCGTCCCGTCGGTCCACCGGGCCCTGCGGCTGCTCGAAATCCTCTCTGAGATCCCGAGCGGTTTGAGATTGAGCGAGCTGGCGCGGCGCACCGGTTGGCCGAAGAGCAGCATCCACAACATCCTGGCAACGCTGGCCGACGATGACTTCGTCACCCAGGATCGAGAGTCCCGTCGTTACCGCATGACCCTGAAACTCTTCACCATCGGCGGGTCCGTGGTGGAGGGAATTGATATCCGCGAGGTGGCTTATCCTCATCTGCTCAGCCTGGCCGAGGCGACGGGCGAGACGGTGAACCTGGGCATCTTGGACGGCGCGCAGTCGATCTACGTCGACACCATTCCTGGGCCCAGCGCGATCCGGGCCAACACATGGCCCGGGAAACGATTGCCGATCCACTGCACGGCGCTGGGAAAGGCGCTGGTGGCCGAGTTTTCGCGGGAAGAGCTCGAGAGCCTCATTGAAGATACCGGGCTTCAACCAAGCACGGAAAATACGATAACGAACTTGAACGATCTGCTGGACGAACTGAAGCGCGTGCGCGAGTTAGGCTACGCGGTCGATGATGAGGAGGATGAGATCGGCATGCGCTGTGTGGGCGTTGCCGTGAAGGACTACCGTGAGCACACCGTCGCCGCGGTCAGCCTTACGGGGTTGGCAAGCCGCATGCCGTTGGAGCGAATCCCTGAATTCGCGCAGATTGTGGCCAGCACGGCGGACGCGATCTCAAAGGAGCTTGGCCACCGGTCGACTCCGAGTGCGGCCGCGTAGCCCGTTCGAATGGATGGGGGGTTAGGGGACAGATCATGTCCGATTCTTCGTCTGCCAACAGCAGGTGGGACCTTTCGAGGCGCATGCTGGAGGAATCGCGCCGCTACCTTGCCGGCGGGGTCAGCAGCAATGTGCGCTTAAGCCGTGAGCCATGGCCGCTTTTCTTCGGCGGAGGGCGAGCGTCACGCCTCACCGATGTGGATGGCAACACCTACATCGACTACTTGTTAGGGCAGGGCCCGCTGCTCTTGGGGCATGCTCACCCGAAGGTGGGCGAGAGCGTCAAAGCCGTCTTGGACCAGGGCCAGCTCTATGGGGGGCAGCACGAGCTGGAGATCGCGCTCGCCGAGCGTATATGTGAGCTTATCCCTTGCGCGGACAAGGTGCGCTTCGGGAGTTCAGGCTCCGAGATGGTGCAGATTGCCATGCGTCTGGCGCGCGCATTCACCGACCGAAGCCTTGTTCTCAAGTTCGAAGGACACTATCACGGTTGGTTCGACAGTGCGCTGGTCAGCGTGCACCCGCCGCTCGAGGAGGCCGGCGATCGCCGCAGTGCGATCGCCGTGCCGGGCAGCAGGGGCCAAGATCCAGCCGCCACGGCCAACACCCGCGTCCTGCCCTGGAACGACCGGGAGCTGCTCGGGGACTTCTTCCAGCAGTACGGCGATCGTCTCGCGGCCGTGATCATGGAGCCGGCCATGCTGAACACCTACGCCGTCCTTCCCGACCCTGGTTACCTCGAAGAGGCAAGAAGATTGTGCGATCAGCACGGCGCCGTTCTCATCTTTGATGAGGTCATCACGGGATTTCGATTGGGTTTGAGCGGTGCACAGGGGCGGTTCAGCGTGGTCCCGGACCTGGCGCTGTTTGGCAAGGCGATGGCCTCCGGATTTCCCATTGCGTGTTTGGCCGGCCGCCAGCCTCTCATGGACCTGATTGCCACGGGCGAGGTGGTCCACGCGGGTACGTACAACAGCAACGTCATGGTGATGGCGGCCGCGGAGGCCACGACTCGCCTTCTGATGGAGGGCGACGGCCAATTGTACGAGGGCATGGCGCAGCGGGGAGAGCAATTGATGGAAGGCATCCGCCAAGTTGCCCGTCGACATTCCCTGCCGCTGCTGGTGCAGGGGCTTCCCGGCGCGTTCGCCGTCGCTTACACGGAGCGCGGCGAAATCCGGGACTACCGTGAGTACCAGCAGCATTGTGATCAGGCCAAGTACAGACGTCTCGCTCTAGCGCTGCTTCGACACGGCGTGCATGTGGCCGGGCGAGGGATTTGGTACCTGTCCACCGTGCATAACCGGGCTGATGTTGAGGAGACGATCGAGGCGGTCGAGGCCGCGCTGGTGGCGGTGGAGCGGGAGCGCGAACCGGCGGCGAAGTAAGTCCGAAGTTCGCTTAGAGCGACGTTCATAGGATGCTTGGGTGGAAAGGAGGCGATCCGAAATACCATATTGAGTTGCACCCCCTGTTGTAGCCGTTCGACCGAATTGAGGAGGACGAGATGATCAAGAGAGGCAGGGCACCCCTGGCAGCCGTAGCCGCCCTGTTGGCTCTCGCGGTGATGTTGGGAGCTTGTCAACCCCAAGGGGCGCCGGAAGTTGTCGAGGAGACCGTTGTCGTCCGGGAAGAAGTTCAAATCGTCGTGACAGCAACCCCGCCTCCAGAAGAAGAAGAGGAAGGGCCGTCGGGAACGGTGCGCTTCCTCATCGCCGAGAACTTCTGGGCCGATTGGGACCCCTATCAACACACGGCCCAAAGTCAGGGGCGGATTGAAGCCCAGATCTTCGACTACCTGGTTGACTTTCCCGAGACCGATGAGCCGGCCGTGCCGATGCTTGCGACCGAGTGGACTCAGATAGATGAGACGACTTGGGAATTCAAGCTGCGTGATGACGTCACATTCCACGATGGGTCGGCCTTCGACGCGGCGGATGTAAAAGCTTCGATTGAGCTGGCCTCCGGAGCGACCGACATGCCGACTCTTCAGGCCGGGGACTGGGGCGGCCCGGTAACCGTCGAGATTGTGGACGACTACACGGTCCGGCTGACGAGCGAGGAACCGTTTGCCGGGTTGCTCAATCAATTGCGGAACACGATCATTGTCTCCTCCGAGGATCTTGAGAACAACAGGGAGGAGATCAAAGAGCAGCCCAACGGCACCGGGCCATTCCGCCTCGTATCGAATGAGCCCACTCGCAAGGTTATGGAGGCCAACCCCGACTACTGGCAAGGCCCCCCCCAAATCGATACGCTCATCTGGGAATTCGTTCAGGACCCTGACACTCGCCTCGCTGCGCTGCTTGCCGGCCAGGCGGATGTCATCGATCGAGTTCCGCCTCAGCACTTCCAGGTGATCGCCGGCACTGAGGGGCTTGAGCTCAATTCGGTGACCGGCATCGAGAGCGTAAACCTGTGGGTGAAGCCCGATAGGCTTCCCATTTGGGAGGAGAGTCCGGAATTCCGCGAGGCGGTGGTGCGGTCCATCGATCGCCCCGGGTTGGTGTCGGGCCTGGTCCAGGGTGGGAGCGCCGTCGCTACCAGCTTCCTGCCGACGAACACGCTGTACCATAAGCCCGGGGATCCGCCTTACGAGAGGGATGTCGAGGCCGCCCAGGACTTGCTCGAGCAGGCCGGCGCCACGGATGGAGGGCCGGAGTTTGAGCTGTGGGTAGCCAGCGGCTTCCTGCCGCGTGCCGAGGAGGTCGGCTCGGCGATCGTGGCCAACATGGAAGAGGTGGGTCTCCAACCTCAAATGGTGGTGACCGATCTGTCGGCGATGATCGATGACATCTTCTCAGAAGATGGCACCGGCGCGATGTATCATCTGAGTTGGAGCAGCAGCGGCGATCCGTTCAACCATGCATTCGTCTACTCCAACAACTTCGCCTGGTACTTCGGCGACGAGGAACTGCAGGAGCTCATCAATCTCTCCGCGACCACGGTCGACCCCGGGGAGCGCGAACAGGTCGTCCACGAGCTGCAGGACCACATGTGGGAACAGCTCTGGCATGTGCCCCTCTACAACAGCGACTTCACCGTGGCGCAGAGTTCGAATTTGGTTGGCCTGGATGTGCGGCCAAACTTCCAGACCATCTTCTATCCGGCAAGCGTGAACCGATGAGGGGAGTGAACTAGACGCAGAAACTGGATCCAAGGGAGTCGAGTGGACCGGTAGGCCCTCGGCTCCCTTGATCTAGCTGGGGTGAGCATGCTCAGATATACCCTGCGCCGCACCGGGCAAATGATCGTCGTCGTATTCGGCGTCGTCACGCTGGTGTTCTTCATCCTGCGGCTCGCCTCGGGCGACCCCGCCCATCTGATGAACCCCCCGGGTCAGCAGGAGGAGATCGTCCAGCTGACGCGCGAACGGCTCGGCACCGATCGGCCGCTGATGCTGCAGTACTGGGACTATCTGGTCGGCCTCACGCGGGGGGATCTGGGCGATTCGTTCCACGGCGGTCAGCCTGTCTTGAATGAAATCCTGAAGGTGGTTCCGAACACGGCGATGCTGGCCATCGTCACCATCCTATTCTCCTCCGCCATGGCGCTGATTCTCGGCATCACCGCCGCGTTGCGCGCCAACGGCCTGTTCGACCGCGCCGTCCTCGTCTACGTCTCGCTCACTTACGCCACACCCAGCTTCTGGCTGGCGATCGTTCTTATCATGTTTTTCTCGGTCAGGCTCGGTTGGTTCCCCGCCATCGACATGGAGGGCCCGAAGAGCTTCGTCTTGCCCGTGCTGACGCTCTCCGTGACCCTCACGCCGGTGCTCATTCGCACTATCCGCCAGTCCTTCCTCGAAACCCTCAGCGACGATCACGTTAAGGCCGCCCGGGCGAGGGGGATCCCGGAGCGCCGGGTCATCCTCATCCACGGCCTCAAAGTGGCGTCGCTTCCCTTGGTGACCCTGATAGGACTGCAGCTGGGGTTGATCCTGGCCGGATCGTATGTGGTCGAGTTCATCTTCAACTGGCCGGGCATCGGCAAGCTAACTCTTGACGCCTTGGCCGGCCGCAACTTCCCCATGGTCCAGGGGGGCGTGCTGGTCGCGGCGCTGGCCTTCGTGATCGTCAACTTCCTCGTCGATCTCGCCTATGCGGCACTCGATCCGCGCATCCGTCTGGGAACGCAATGACCGATCTGGCGACGGAAGGAATCGCGGCCCAACCTGCCGGTGAGGCAGGCCCGGAGCGGGCTCATCTCCTGCGCAGGCTGCTGCGGCGGAAATCATTCGTCGCTGGGGCCGTCGGACTGACGGTCATCGTGCTGATCGCCGCACTTGCGCCGGCGATCGCCCCGCACGATCCGCTCAAGCAGGATCTCGCCAGCAGCTTGGCCCCACCTGCGTGGGCCGAACGGGGCACGTTGGATCACCCCCTGGGCACCGACACGCTGGGCCGAGACGTGGCCAGCCGGCTGATGCATGGGGCCCGCAATTCACTGGTGATTTCGCTGTTCGCGGTGCTCCTGGCGGCCGTTCTCGGCCTCCTCGCGGGCATGGCAGCGGGGTTTTCGCGCAGCTGGCTGGATGCGGTCATTATGCGTGTGGGCGACAT
>CAZFCJ010000175.1:0-5324 GCA_964517315.1 uncultured Anaerolineaceae bacterium
GACCCGCTCGTGGCTCGTGGCCACAAAGTTTTCGGCGCGGTCCTCGATCCACTTGACCGGGCGCTCGAGCTGCATCGCCACCCAGGGGATGAGCATCTCCTCCGGATAGAACATCATGATCTTGGGGCCGAACCCGCCGCCGATAAAGGGGGCCACAACGCGGACCTGATTCTCGGCCAGCCCGAGCATGCCGGCCAGGCCGTTGCGGATCGGGATCGGCGCCTGGGTCGTATCCCAAATGGTCATCCGCTGGCTGAGACGGTCCCATTGGGCCACAATGCCCCGGTTTTCCATCGCCGCGGCCACTCCGCGGTCGTAGATCAAACGCCGCTCCAGCACCAGGTCGGCCCCCTCCCTGGCGCGCGAGTAGTCCCCTTTCTCCTGGACCACATGCGCGGCGAGGTTCTGGTCCAGATCCTCGTGGATCAGCGGTGCGTCCTCCCCGAGCGCCTGCTCCAAACCGACGACAGCCGCGAGCGGCTCGTAATCGACCCTCACATCGTTCACCGCGTCCTCGGCCAGATACCTGCTCTTGGCGATCGCCACCGCCAGGGGCTCACCCCCGTGGCGCACTTTATCCTTGGCCAGGATCGGGTGGGTCCGCTCATTGAAGACCGCACCCTCGATCGGAGGGGGCGACACGTTCAGCGGCCCGGTGCGCCAGTAATCGCCGAGGTCCTCCGCGGTGAACACGGCCACGACGCCGTCACGTTCCAGCGCCTTGGAGACATCGATGTCTTTGATGCGGGCGTGTGCGTACGGGCTACGAACGAAGGCCGCGTGGACCATCTCGGGCAGGTCGACGTCGTCGACGAACAGCGCGCGGCCGGTCAGAAGTCGCGGATCCTCGTTGCGCTTGATCCGCTCGCCGAAGTACTGAGTGGCCATCCGAATCACTCCTCCACAAAGGCGACCGCGCGACAGAAGGCCGCCTCGCCTCCCTGGAACTTCCAGGGAAATGCGCCGAGTGTTATCCGCTTGTTCTGCAGCTCAGGGGCCCCGATCTCGCCCCCCAGATTCTCGACGTGGAAGCAGTCGTGGGGGAACAGCGCGTTGTGGGTCAGCTGGTAAGCCTTCTCCGGGAACAGATCTTTGACCCCCTGCTCACCGAACTTCTCTTGGCACTGATCGGCCACCCCCTTCCAATGCTCGAGCCCGCCCCTGCCCAGGAACCGCCCTATAGGCAGGTTCATGGGATGATCGGTCGAAATCATATCCACGCCCCACAGGTGGATCTTCTTCTCCAACAACCAGTCGACGATTTCGAAATGCGGTCCCGGATGCCGATGAATGTACTTCTCCTCGTCGGGTTCGTCGCCGAATTGGGCGTGGCGGTGCCATCCGGTGTGCAGGAACAGGATGTCGCCCTCGCGCACCTCGACCCGCGCTTCGATCATCTCGACGGTGATCACGTCCAGCTCATCGAGCGCATCGCTCAAATCGACGATCACACCCCGGCCGTAGAGCCACTCCAGAGGAAGCTGCTCGATCGTCTTTCCGCCGGTCACGAAATGACGCGGCGCGTCCAGATGGGTTCCCATGTGATTGGAGGTCTGGATGTACTGTGCGTTCACCCCGTGCTCCGCCTTACGCTTGATGTACTTGACCTCGAACGGCGGGTAGAAAGGCCAGAAGGGGGCGTCTTGGTTTAACGGTTGAGAGAGGTCGTAAAGTTTCATGGTTTCCGTCCTTTACTGTTACTCCGTATTTCATGATTCGGAACCCTCGACCCATAAGCCCGGGATTCGTAATCCGGGATTCGGGATTCGGAGGTGTCACAGATATCATCTGGGATCATGGGTCGCACCTTGTTCTCGCAAATACCGAATGTAACCGTTGATGAGCTGAGACAGTCGTCGGTATGTTGCTCTGTACTTGCCGAGGTCTTCATCGCTCAAATAGCCGAGATCATGGGCCAAGAGCAAATGGCTCCAGACTTCCTCCAGCGAGCCTCTGGCAACGTAGCAGAAACGCACCGCATCGGCAAAGTGGAACCGGCCGAAAGCTTCCGCAATGTTGGCCGGTACGCTCTGAACGGCCCTGCGCAGTTGCGAACTTAGTGCGTACTTTTCCTCACGCGGGAGCATGGGCAAGACTTGCTTACAAACATCAACGGCGAGTTCCCTGCTGACTTTCCACGCTTCGAGTGACTCCAGCCCTTGTTGCTCCGCCACATCCCCCCACTTTCACGACAATACAGCGTTCAACGCCCGGTTCCCGAATCCCGAATCCCGGGTCCCGATAGTTTACTATCGGTTCATCAATGTCAGGCGCCGTATCTCATATTCCACGCCCTCATCGCCTCCTCAAACACCTCCATCGGCGGTCTGACCAATCCGGCGCCGATTTGGCCGATGCCGGGTTCCTTGTGGGCGATGCCGGTGTTGATGCGGGGGGTGATCCCCAGGTCGATCACCTTGCGGGCGTCGATACCGGTTGGCGTGCCGCGAAAGTTGAGCCCGGGAATGGTGAAAAACTTGTGCTCGGCGACCGTGATCCTGTACATCTCGACCGTCGCGTCGACGGCGTCCTGGGGCGTGCCGCTCACAAAGCCCACGATGGCCGGCGCGGCGGCCATGGCGAAGCCGCCGATCCCCGCGGTCTCGGTGATCGTGCTGTCGCCGATGTCCTTGTTGGCGTCCTCGCTGTCGTACTTGGGGAAATAGAGGCCGTCGGGGATTTCGGCCGGCGCCGTGAACCATTCGTCGCCCAAACCACTGACGCGAACACCGAAATCCGTGCCGTTGCGAGCCATCGCCGTCACGACGGTGCTGCCTTCTACACCGTGCGCCGCGTCGGCCATCGCCTTGCACGCGGCCATAACCGGATTCAAAACGCTGAGCGCGTTCTCACCGAGGAAAGACACCACCTCGGCCTCGGTCGCTTTGTCGTCAACGGCCGCGGCGATCCACGGCGCCAAGTTCTTCAGATAAATCAGTGAACCGGCCTTGTTGCGGTTGTGACCTTCGTCGCCCATATGGAGGGCTTCGGAGAGCAGCGCGCGGATGTCCACACCGTCGCTCTGCTCGAGCGCCCCGACCAAAACCTCGGCCAAGGTATCGTTCATCCAGCGCAGCTTGTCGATCACATCCTCGCTGTACGCGCCGTAACGCAGCACCTTGCCGTAGCCTTCGTTGAGGTTCGAGAAGGCCTCGTGACCACCCTCCGAATCCTCGACGACGTACACAGCCATCGAAGGGGAGATCACGCCGGCCATCGGGCCGACCGAGCTGTGCTCATGGCAGGGCTCGAAGTCCACCTCGCCCGCCTCGGCCATGCCCACGGCCTGATCTTCATTTTCAGCAAGGCCTTCAAAGATGAGGGCTCCGATCACGGCCCCCCGCAGAGGACCGCTCATCCGCTCCCACTCGATCGGCGGACCTGCATGCAGGATCAGGTTCTCCCGCATCTGAGGGATGGCCTCTTGGGCAGTGGTCAAGCCCGTCAGCACCGGACGCGAGTTCATCATCGCCTCAACGGCCTTCTGGTTGGCAGCCTGCTCATCCATCGTGTTTTCGCCTTTCACTCAGCGCGTACCCTTCAGGACCTCACCAAGCGTCCAACGCGGCGCCCTGCAATTCGTTCAACGCCTGCTCGACGCGGCGAGATTGGTCGAGCAGAAGCTCGTCTTCGAACCAACGCCCGATCAATTGAATCCCGAGCGGAAGGGCGCTGTCATCCAGCCCGGCCGGCAGGCCGAGCGCCGGAAGCCCGCTGTGGGTCCAGGGCAGGTTCATGACCGGATCCCCCGTGCTTTCCAGGCCGTGTGGCGCGGGTCCGGGCGCCGCCGGTGCGAGCCATAGGTCGATCCCGGCTTGATCCATCCGATCCATCAGGCGATGGCGCAGCCGAAGCCGTCGATCGCGGGCCAGCAGCAGCCGATCGTCGGATATCTCCCTGCCGCGCAGAATCAGCTCCAGCGTCTTCGGATGGTAGTTGCCCTCATACTGCGAAAACCAACGCTTGTGCGCACGCGCCGCCTCGCCGGCGACGATCGTGTCGTGCGCCTCCCGGATCTGTTCGAAATCTTGAAGCGCCGGGATCCAGCGCACCTCGAGGCCCCGGTCCACCAGATGCCGACAAACGCTATCAAAATGCTTCGTGCCCGTTGGATCCGTGTGCTCCAGGTATGGACCCTCCGGGGCGGCAAGGACAGGGGGATCGGAGACTTCGCTTTCGTTCCAGTCGTAACAAAGGACGCTGGCGGCCAACCGCACACCGGCCACATCGGTCGTGAAGAATCCGACGTGATCGACCGAGTCCGCCAGCGGGATAAGACCGCTCCTCGCCACCCGACCGTAGCTGGGTTTGAAACCGACCACCCCGCAAAAGGCCGCGGGGCGGATCACCGATCCGATGGTCTGCGTGCCCAGTGTCAGAAAAGATAAGCCGGCAGCCACAGCGGCCGCCGAGCCGCTGCTGGAGCCGCCCGGCGTATGTTCGGGATTGTGTGGATTGCGGGTGGGTCCTGGAGCGAAGTACGCGAACTCGGTCGTGACGGTCTTGCCCAGAATCAACGCCCCAGCGCGCTTGAGGCGACTCACCACTTCCGCCTCATTCCCCTGCAGTATTTCCTTCGGCGGCCCGGCCCCCGCCGCCGTGGGGAACCCTTCCACGTGGAAAACATCCTTCACCCCCACGGGCACGCCGAACAGAAGGGGCCGGTTCTGCGGATCCTCATGTCCCTCGAGCAGCTGATTCGCTTCTTCGCGCAGGCGGCCAAAGCGATCAGGCTCGGCCAGGAAGGCCTGGACGGTTGGCTCATGGGATTCAAACTTGGCCTCCAGCGCGTTCACGTGCTCCAGCAGGTCCGCCTCACCGCTGCGCAGCCCTTCCGCCAGCACACTGAGTTTGTCAAAGCCACCGACCGCTTCCATGGGCTTTGTTCAGATCGCTTTCGCGGCGTATTGAACCGCCTCGATGATGTGTTGATAGCCCGTGCAGCGGCACAAGTTGCCCGCCAGGGCCTCACGGATCTCTTCTTCGCCGGGATCGGGGTTGCGCTCAAGAAAGGGGATCAAGCTCATCATGATGCCGGCGGTGCAGAAGCCGCACTGCAAACCGTGCTTCTCCCAGAAGGCCTCCTGGATTGGATGCAGCCCGTCCTCACTCGGCGCCAGGCCTTCGACCGTCGTGATCTCATGAGCCCGCGCCTGCACGGCCAGCATCAAGCACGAGCGCACCGGGCTGCCGTCGAACAGGACTGTACAAGCGCCGCAAACCCCGTGCTCGCACCCCACGTGGGTCCCCGTGAGCCCGACCTCATGACGCAGGAAGTCACTCAGCAGCGTGCGCGGCTCGGCTTGCGCCTAGTAGGTCTGGCC
>CAZFCJ010000176.1:0-5310 GCA_964517315.1 uncultured Anaerolineaceae bacterium
AGATGAAGAGCGTCATCACATGCGACCTGGAAGGGCGCATCGAGACGTTCAGCGAAGGGGCGGAGCGGATCTTCGGTTATGACGCCGAGGAGGTCATCGGCAAGAAGCGGGTGTCGCTCTTCTCTCCCGGCGAGATCGTGCTCGGCCATGTCGGGAACTGGCTGGCGAAGTCGGTGGAGGACGGGGAGTACGAAACCAAGACCGTCTTCCTCAAGAAGGACGGCACACCGTTTGCGGCGCGCATCCGCATCACCCCGACCTGGAAGGACAAGATAGAGGGCGAGCAGATCGGCTACTGCGGTGTGACGGAACCGCTCGAGGATGTTGATCCGGCCGAGGTCGCACCTGAGGTCAGCCTGATGACCCGTATCTTCGCTTGGCTGGTCATCACCCGCGCGCCTTTCCTCACCGCGGCGCTGGTTCCCATCTTCATGGCTGCCGCGTGGGTTTCGTTCACCGGAGCATCGTTCACGTGGTGGAGCCTCGCCCTGGCGGCCCTCGGCGGCGCCGCGCTGCAGGTGGCGGCGAACACCTACAACGATTACTTTGATTGGCGGAGCGGCACAGATCCGGCCAACAACGAATATTTTCAGGCGCTCTCCGGCGGCAGCCGCGCCATCGAGCTGGGGCTGATCAGCGAGCGGGGCACTTTCATCGTGGGAACGGTGGCTGCGCTCGTCGCCAGTGCGGTGGGGGTCGCGTTCGCGCTGCTGCGCGGACCGGGCATCTTGTGGTTCGGCCTGGCAGGTCTCTTCTCGGCCTATTTCTACACGGCCCCGCCGCTGCGGCTGGTGGCCCGCAAAGGGCTGGGCGAGCTGTTGATCGGCCTCAACTTTGGTCCGCTGATGGTGGCTGGTACGGTTTTCGCTCTGACCGGCACGGTGTCGGCCATGGATTTCCTGGTCGGGGTGCCGATCGGACTGCTGACCACGGCCATTCTGTGGATCAACGAGTTCCCGGACCTACCGGCCGACGCGGCGACCGGCAAGCATCACCTGGTGGTCGTGCTGGGCAGGGAGGCCGCCCGTTGGGGCTACGTAGCGCTCATGGCCGGCGCGTTCGGGCTGATCGTTCTCGGAGTCGCCACTGGGCTGGCGCCGGCGTGGGCGTTGCTCGCGTTCGCCGGGTTTCCATTCGCGGTGAGAGCGGTGGTGGTGCTCTTCCGCCACCTTCGGGACCGCGAGCTGGTCCGGGCCAATTCGTCCACCATCCTGGCCCACCTGGTCACCGGGGTCGCATTGGCGATCGGGCTGGCCATCGCCGGCTGAGGGTGAGGCCCGAGTCAATTCAGGCAAGATCTCGCCCTTTGGCTGAACAAAACCCGGGTCGTGTAAGGTAGAGCCTCTCGACGCGGACCATCGTCCGGAGAAATTGAGACGTTGCGTGGTCGCCAAATTCGTTCGGCCAGGCTCCTGGTCGTCGATCTCATCCTGAGGCACCAGGCCGGGGATGGAGACTGTCGGCGCGAGGCCGCGGCTTGGTCAGCGGTCGATGCGACCGGTTCATGCCCCGGCCGCTAATGGGCGGCAAGTTTGCGCCTCGGGTCTGCACCCGGTTTGCGGCCCTACGATCGCCTCCCGGATACTCCCCGCCCGAGGTTATCCACAGTCCCATTCCCACTCGCTGACGGTTGGCGCGTGAGGGTTTCGGCAGTGAGTCCAGCGAATCCGGCCAGGATTCTGCTGCCCCGTGGGGGCGGAGTCCTTCTCCATGTCACCTCCTTGCCCGGGTCGGGCCATATCGGCGATCTGGGTCCGACGGCCCATCACTGGCTGGAGTGGCTGTCCGCAGCGGGCTGTTCGGCCTGGCAGATGCTCCCCCTGGGCCCGACCGGCCCCGGTCACTCCCCTTACCAGGCGCTTTCTTCGTTCGCCGGCAATCCGCTGCTCATCAGCCCGGAACTGCTGGTCGAAGAGGGGCTGCTTTCTGACGAGGACGTCGCGGCCGAGCCGTCCCCCGTGGACAGCCGCGTTGATTACGAACGCGCGGCGGCTGAGCGGGGCGCCCTCCTCGCCGCCGCGTATCATGAATACTCGCAAGCTTCACCCCGTACTCTACAAGCTGAATTTGCACGCTTCACGGATGAGAACGAAGATTGGCTGGAGGACTTCGTAAGCTACAAGGTGATCCGACGCGAGCAGGGTGGGGCACCATGGTACGAGTGGCCGGAGCCGCTGCGCCGGCGCGACCGGGGCGCGGTAGACGCCATCTTGGACGGCAAGTCGCAACGGCTCGAAGCGCTACGATTTGCTCAGTTCTTGTTTGACCGCCAGTGGAGGGCCCTTCGTGAACGGGCCAGGAAGCTGGGGATCCGGCTGATCGGTGATCTGCCGATCTTTGTGGCCCTTGACAGCGCCGATGTATGGGCTTACCAGGAGCTGTTCCAGCTTGACGAAGAGGGCCACCCGCCGGTCGTGGCCGGGGTTCCACCGGATTACTTTTCAGGCACGGGTCAGCTATGGGGGAATCCCCTTTATCGTTGGGATCGAATGGCATCGAACGAATTTGCCTGGTGGGTTGCCCGGGTGGCCCGGACGCACGAGCGAGTGGATCTGCTGCGATTGGATCACTTTCGCGGGTTCGAAGCCCACTGGGAGATACCCGCCGACGCCCAGTCCGCCGAAGCGGGACGCTGGGTGAAGGGGCCCGGCGGCGATCTGCTTCGCACGCTGCGGGACTCACTCGGGGAACTTCCGATCATCGCCGAGGACCTCGGATTGATCACTCCGGAGGTCGACCAGCTGCGCAACGAATTTGACCTGCCGGGGATGAAGGTGCTGCAGTTTGCGTTCTCGGGCAGCCCCTCCAACCCGTACCTGCCCCACCGCTACGAGCGCAACTGCGTGGTTTATACGGGCACCCATGACAACGATACGACACGCGGCTGGTACGAGGCCGCGGGCGACGGCGAACGGGACTTCTGCCGGCGCTACCTGGCCGTCGGCGGAGAGGACATCGCCTGGGATCTGGTGCGCGCCGCATGGAGATCCGTGGCCGACATGGCGATCGCGCCGCTTCAGGACCTCCTATCCTTGGGAACGGAGGCGCGTATGAACGTCCCGGGCCAGCCGGAGGGCCATTGGCGCTGGAGGGCGCCCCGCGGCGCCCTTACCGAGCGGCTGGCGGCGCGCTTGAGGGAGCTGAATCTCCTTTATGGACGAACAACGCGATAAATCTGGTCGGGGCCGGCCGGCGGGTCAACATCGACGGAACGCCGATCGTTGGCCGGCCGGGACGACGGAGGCCGACCGGCGCTGCTGGATCTGCGGGGGGGAGACCACCTACCGTCACTGTAAGATCATATGTAGGGTTTGCGGATTCACGCGCGACTGCTCAGATCCATGAGGAGAGAGCCGATGCACATCGCAGTCATGAGCGACACGCACGACAACATTTGGAAGCTGAACGAGGCGTTGGAGGGAGTGCAGGATGCCGACGCCGTGCTGCACTGCGGCGATCTGTGCGCCCCTTTCGTGGTCAAGCAGCTTGGCGAGGCGCTGCAGGATACGCCGGTCCACATCGTATGGGGCAACAACGACGGCGACCAGCACCTGCTGACCGAGGTCGCGGGGGACTACCCCAGCGTGAATCTCCACGGTTTGACCGCGCGTCTGGAGATGGGGGGTTGGGACATCGCCGTCAACCACTACCCGGATTTGGGCCGGGATTTAGCGCTTTCCGGGCGCTACGACATGGTTTGCTATGGCCATGATCACACCGCGCATCAAGAGTACGCGAAGGATTGCTTGCTGTTGAATCCGGGTGAGGTGATGGGGATGAACGGGCGCAGCTCGATGGCGATCGTTGATACGGAGAGCGGTGAGGTCGAATTCGTCGATCTCTAGCGCGCTGGATCGCCGCAGTGATCTGGCGAACCCAGTATCGGGCTCAGCACGTTGGGTGTCTTTGGGTGAGGGGGAGTTGCACCTGTGTCCTTCGAGGGGCACAGGGCGTTGGGTGCGAGGGTGGGGAGGAATTTGCACTTGCGTCCTTCGAGGGGCTCGGGACGTACGATTGTTTTGAGTGAAGATTGCGCTTGAATCCTCGCGCTTGGATTCGCCTCCCAAATTGCATCCGTCCGCCCAAAATAAAAGAAAGCCACCCTGAGCCTGTCGAAGGGTGAGCGCTGTTGGAGCTCGGGGGCGGCTGAGGGCGTCTTCCACATTGCGTTTATTTCGGCAAGCTCAAGACGAACTTCTGTAGATTGGCATTCCGTTAAGATGACGCCCCGACCCGAGGCCGGGGCGCTATCTTCGCTGTGTACCCCCGACAGGACTCGAACCTGTGCCGCTGGCTCCGGAGGCCAGTGCTCTGTCCAACTGAGCTACGGGGGCCCATCGGCCTCATTCTAACCCCGCCCGCTTGCCCCAGCAAGGCTGCACGTGTCGCCAACGCGGCTGCCGATCTGATGGTGGTGAGAGCCCCGGCACCCGAGCAATGTGCATCGTGGACCGAAGCGGGAACCTCGAGAATCCTTTGCTGGGGTCGCCGCTACGAGCTGTATGCTGGAAATTCTTAGATCAAGGCCGGTCGCCATGGGCCATAACCCTGTTGCTCAGCGCCGCTTTTCACCGATTGTGCGCGTCCATCATTGCCACAGTGGCGAGCACGACGATGTCCTCCACATCGTCGCCAGTCCGCAGCAGGTTCACCAGCGGGCCGGTCCCCAGCGGGATCGGGCCGATCGTGAAGGCGCCTCCCCATCGGCCGGGCAGCTTGCAGGCGGCGTGGGCCGCCTCGGGTGAAGGGAAAATCCGCACGTTGGCGTCCGGCGCACCCGGCTGAACGGGCAGCGACCGTCCAGCGTCCCCTTAACGACCGCGGTGTGGGCATGCATCTCGCCGTCGACGGCGAGGTCGGGCCGCTTGGCTTCCACGATTTCGACTTCCCGCTGCACCTTCTCCGGGAACTTGGCCCGAGCGATCCGGTGGCGGCGTCTGCGGGGTGCGCGCACCCATGAGGGGGTCCGGCGACCTTTTCAACAAAAGGAACACCCCCAAGCCTGAGGGGGGCAAGCCTGGGGGCGGTCGAGACATTGCTCTCTCGAGCAAGTGACGACGGTGCCCATTGTATCGCGCGCGAGAAGCCTCTCAATAGCCGCTTAGTCCTAGCCAGAGGAGCATGGCCGGCTCGCATGTCGGGCAGGCGCTGCCGGCGCACGAGGTCAAAGCGTTCCTGGTGAACTTCCGGGAAGTCCTTAGGACTTCCCGGAACTCGGATCGAGCAGGGCGCCGGCCTGTCCACAAGTTGGCGCAGGCACCGGTTGGGCAGTAGTACTCAGGTGTGATTGTGGGCCAGCGGATGATTCGA
>CAZFCJ010000177.1:0-5306 GCA_964517315.1 uncultured Anaerolineaceae bacterium
CCGGCGTCTGGGACTCCAATTACGCCGCCGTGCTGCACCTCGACGAGACCAGCGGCTCCACCGTCTTCGACTCCACCGCCAACGGCAACGACGGCGCCAAGGTGGCCGCCGGCGAGCCTAACCCGATCACGGGCCAGGTCAACGGCGCCCAGGAATTCGACGGGGGGAACGACTATATCGACTTCGCGGCGGCGATCAACCTGGGCGATGCGTTCACGATCGAAGCCTGGGTCAACGTCTATTCCACGGACGATGGGATTGAGACCATCTTCGCCAACGCCGGCTCCGACTTCGACAACCCGGGCTTCCGCTTCTTCGTGAACAGCTTTACGACGACCGACGGCTCGATCCATCTCGAGACCGCCAATGGCAGCACCATGGCCGAAGCTGAGTCCGACGTGAATGAGGTGACCAAGGACGCCTGGACGTACCTGGCCGCCACCGCCGATCGAGCCGGCGGCCTCGGGGCCGTGTACGAGAACGGCGTCGACGTGAGCATCGACAACACCATCCTGACCGACTTCACCGTCAACAGCGATTGGGAGGTCGGCCGCATGGAGGACGCCCTGTACTACATGAACGGGGCGGTCGACGAACTGCGCCTCTCGACCACCCAGCGCTCGGCCCCCTGGCTTTCAACCACCTACAACAACCACGCCTCGCCGGGCACTTTCTTCAGCGTGGGCGCCGAGGAGACCTCGGGCTGTCCATGACCCTCACGCCCAACGCCACGCCCGCGCCGACCAACACATCCACGCCCACCCCGGAACCGGCGCCAGCGGTTGACTCCACATCGATCGGATCATCAGCCCAAAACCATCTGGTCATCTCACATACCAGTTCGGGATCGGATCGACGGATGCTGGTGGAAGTTTCCCTCAATCCTAATCAGAACGGGACGGTCAGCTCCATCACCCAGAACGGCGCAGCGCCGCCTTTGCCGCAGAGTGACGCCCCCCGGACTCGCATGACCCGCCCCACCCCGACGGCGGTACCGATCGCTTCCCGCGAGATGGCGCCATCCCCGCCGACTCGGCGGAACCGTTGGGCAGAAACGGATGACCCACAGCAGCGTGCTCCGCTCGGAGCGGATGGACGAGCGCGAACGGCGTGATCGATTTTCTGTCGCACTTTCGGACTCAACCTCTCGAGGAACCAGAGGAACAGTCGGGCTGGAAAAAGGTTGCGCGGCACCTCATCTGGCTGTTCGCCCCGCTGCTCATCCTGCTGCTCCTATTCGGCTGCGGCTGGATTTCGCTGATCGGCACCTCAACGGTGGAACCGAGGGACACGCGCTCGGAGCTGGAAGCGGATTACAGCGCTTGGCCTTCCCTCACATTTAGACGGGTACACCCTTCGGTGCTTTTCGAGATCGAACGGGAGACCGGTCGCCGGTCGGAAATCCGGGATGTCAGGGGCGAGCAAGATTGGTTCTGGTCCACCCCTACGCCCGTCATGCCGAACCCGACGCCTTCGATACCATCCAATCGCACGCCCGTCGTCGTCAAAGACAAACTACCCAAGCCGACCTTCACCCCTACGCCGACTCCGGCCAGCACCGCCACGTTCACGGTCACCGCCACGCCGGTTCCCAGCCAAACACCGACAGCAACGGCTACGCCATCCATGACCGCGACGCCGACCCACACAGCCAGCGCGAGCCCTTCGTCCAGCAACACCCCGACGCCGTCCGATACGCCCACCGCCACCATGACTCCGACCGCGTCCGACACACCGACGCTCACACCTTCCCTGACGAACACGGCGACAGCGACCGACACAGCGACCGCCACCCCCACGCCCACGAACACGCCGACTCAGACGCCGACGTCGGGCGTGACCAACACGCCCACACCGACCCCGACGCCGACACCGGTGCCGTTCATCAATTGTGATTACTCTTACCGCAAGCTGATCACGCTCCAGTCCAGCCAGGTGACGGCGGACATGACAAACTTTCCCGTCCTGGTCAACCTGCCCTCCGACACCGATCTTGCAGCCAACGCGCTCAACAGCGGCGACGATCTCGTGTTCACCGCCGACGACGGAACGAGCGTACTGAGCTTCGAGATCGAGAAGTTTGACGGGACATCAGGTGAGCTGGTCGCCTGGGTCGACGTCCCGACCCTGTCCTCCAGCGTCGACACCGACGTCTATCTCTACTACGGCAACGCTTCGGCCACCGATCGACAGAACCCCAACGGGGTCTGGGACGCCAACTACGTCGGTGTCTGGCATCTGGACGAGGCCGGAAGCGGAAACATGTACGAGTACTTCGACAGCACCGCCGGCGACAACCACGGTCAGGGCGGCAAGGGCTTCGCCTCCTATGTGCCCAGTCAGGCCGAAGGCCAGATCGGCGAAGGGCAGAGCTTCGACGGGGTGAATGATTTCATCGACATGGCCAGCTCGGGTTGGGCGGACGCCGCATGGCCCTACCGCCGCCGCTTGGTGATCGACGGGAGCCAGGTGAGTGGTTCGGCCAAACTCCAAAGCTTCCCTGTCCTGATCCATTCCACGCTTCCGGATTGGCGCGACACGGCCAACGGCGGCCACGTGGGTAAGGGTGACGGAACCGACATCTTCTTCACCAGTGACGAGGGCGGCAAGCTCGATCACGAGCTCGAGCACTACGATCCCACGAGCGGCCAGGTCGTGGCCTGGGTGGAGGTCTCATTGTCGCCCAACGAAAACACAACGATTTACATGTACTACGGCAACGGCGCCGCCGCCGACCAGCAGAACGTCGCCGGGGCATGGGACGAGGCCGGATCAGGGAACTTCCGCGGTGTCTGGCATCTGCCCGAAGATCCGTCGTCCGCTGCGCCGCAGTTCCTCAACAGTGCCATCAACGGCTACGACGGCACCGCCAACTCGCTGGCGAGCTCACATCAGATCCCTGGACGGATCGATGGCAGCCTGGCCTTCGATGACACCAATGAGCGCCACGTGGACGTGCCCAACTCGGCCGGGCTTCAGCTCGCTTCGGATATAACGGTGTCCGCCTGGATCCGGACGACGGACGCCGAGGCCGACACGGGCGTTGTGGCCGCTAAGTGGGGTGCGAGCGGAGACCGCAACTACTGGCTCGGGAAATCGAATGGCACCGACCTGGCTTTCAACGTCGATGACACGCAGGCCGTGACCACCGGGCTCAACCTGGTCAACGACGGTAGCTGGCACCACGTGGCCGCGGTCGCCGACGCGGCGGGCACTTCCTTGCGCATCTTCGTTGACGGGGTCCAGCAGAATACCGCGGGCTACAGCGGAACATCCGAGACCGGCACGGGCGATCTGCACATCGGAAACAGCCCCGACATCATCGCTCGGGAGTTCGACGGCGGGATCGACGAGGTGCGGGTGGCGGCAACAGCCCGCTCGGCGGACTGGATTGTCACTGAGTTCAACAACCAGAACAATCCGGACGGCTTTTATCAGGTGCTTGATGAGGAGCAGCCCTCCGATGTCGAACTCGATCTGACCGGCAATCAGATCACGCTCGAAAGCTGGGTCAAGTTTGACGGATCCGCCGCCGACAACATGGGAGTGCTGACCAAGAACGGCTGGGCCGACGGCTATCGAATCAACATCGAAGATCCCGGCCGCGAGGTCTCATTCCAGCTCACTGGGACTTCCTACAACCTCGTAACCTCGGGGACGTTGACGGCCGATCCGGACTGGCACCACGTTGTCACCACTTACGATGGATCGACCATGCGCGTTTACCTCGACGGGTCTCAGGACCCGACGACAATGGCCAAGAGCGACGATCTCGATACCGCCGGCAAGGAATTCTGGATCGGGCACGGCGACCACGCCATAGAGCGGATCTGGAGTTACCCGTTCTTCGGAGTCTTGGACGAGATCCGAGTTTCCGGCACCGCTCGCTCCGCCAGCTGGATCTCGACCTCTTACAACAATCAATCCTCACCAGGGACCTTCCATGTGGTGGCCGCCCAGGAATCCTGGAGCTGCAACACGCCTACCCCCACGCCAACTGCAACCCCGACTCCCACGCCGACGTCTTAGACTCCCTGGTCGAGGGCCTGAGACCTATGACGTCTTGAACGCCCGTCAGAGACGGGGGAAGTCGGGGTTCCAAGCCACCTCCCACAGGAACCCGTCAGGATCGGAGAAGTACCTTGGGTACCCTCCCCACTCCGCTCGCGCCGCCGGCCTGACAGTCTCGCCGCCTCGCGCTTCGACTTCCCTCAGCAGTTGGTCGACCTCAGCCTCGCTCGGACGTTGTGAGACAGGGTGAAGCCGGGAAAGCCGCTCCCAGACGCGGACACGCCCGCGTCCTTCGCGAGCAGCTCGCGCGGGAACAAGGCCAGCCAAGTCTTTCCGAGCTCAAAGAACGTAACCGTCGGTGGCGTCTCCAGCCTCGGTAGGGCGAGCACCCGCTCGTCGAAGCGGGCTGACCGCTCAAGGTCCGTTACCCGCAAAGTCACGAGGCTCAATCCCGGCTCCATGACAGATCTCCTTTCGACGGCGACCCGGCGGATTCGAGCCGGCGGAAACCGGCGGCCGGGTGCGCGTCGGGCATCAGATATAGGCTCGGGCCGAGGCCCGAACTAGCTGGCGTTGGAGCCCCCCATCGCCCCGTCCAAGGCCACGACGATCAGCAACCAAATCGACAATCTCAGCGGCATCACGGCCACCAGCGCGTGCCGGATCACACCCAACGAGTCCCCGTGGAAGCTGACAAACAGCATCGCTGCCTCCGCGAGCAGCAGCCAACCGAATACCCACGCCAGCACGGCCCAATGTCGCCTCCTCGTTCGGACGGCGATCGCAAGCGGCAGAACTGTGAGCAGTGAAACGACCAGAATCGCCGCGCTCGAGGTCGGATGGAGCATGTCCCCGAGCAGAAGCAGAAGTCGATAGAGCCTCGAACCGACTTGGGGGAAATACGGTTGTGAGTTCTCCGAGAACAGGAATTCGAGCTGCCCCACCAGGCTGCCGAACGTCCAGCCCGGATGCCGGAGGAGAAACCGAGTGTAGGTGGACGGCCCATCGCTCAGCGTCCAGTCCATGAACTCGTCGATCTCGAAAAAGCGGTCCTCGTTGCCGCGGCTCTCCTGCAGCGCCAGCAGTTCCTCCGAGACCGGCATCCCTCGCTCTTCAAAGAAGGCCACGCGATCGTCATACGGGAACACGTTGTAGATCAGGTTGTTGAAAAACGGGTTAACCCAGCGGTCGCTGGCGTAGAGTGCACTGTTCTGGGCAGCGAATAAGCCGATGAGGAAGACGGCCAAGAGCGCAAAGCGCCTGACCCGGAGCCTGCTTCGCCAGCGGACTGCGGC
>CAZFCJ010000178.1:0-5221 GCA_964517315.1 uncultured Anaerolineaceae bacterium
CGGTCTCCGTGGAAATCACCTACGGCCTTGAACGCATCGCGCTGGCGCTGCAGGGCGCCGATACATTCCTGGATCTCCGGTGGGACGGCCATTTGACCTATGGCGAGGCCATGTTCAGGTCCGAGTTCGAGTACTGCACCTACAACTTCGAGGTGGCCGACGTCGAGCATCTCAAGGAAATGTATGACCTGTACGAGGCGGAGGCTCAGCGCGCGCTGGACCACGGGTTGATCCAGCCGGCGCACGATTACGTTCTCAAGTGCTCGCACGCGTTCAACCTGCTGGATGCGCGCGGGGCTGTGGGAGTCACGGAGCGGGCGGCGTTCTTCGGTCGGATGCGCGGGCTCGCTCAGCGGGTGGCTTCGGGCTACGAACAGCAGCGCGCCGACCAGGGTCATCCCTGGATGGGTCGTTGGAGCGGCCCTCCTCTCGCCGAAGCGGCCGGGGAAACCGAGCCGGTCGAAGAGGCGGCGTCGCTCCTGCTTGAAGTCGGCACTGAAGAGTTGCCTCCGGCGGACCTTTCGGCCGCGTTGGAGCAGTTGCAGGATGCGGTGCCTAGGGCGCTGGATGGACTGCGCCTCGACCACGGGTCGGTCCGCGTGTCGGGAACACCGAGGCGGCTGGTGGTCGAGGTGGATGGCTTGGCGCCGAAGCAGCGGCCACAGGTGACGCAGATCAAAGGGCCGCCCGCCGAGCGGGCCTTCGACGAGGCGGGCGACCCAACCCAGGCGGCCATCGGTTTCGCCAAGGGCAAGGGCCTGAAGGTCGAAGAACTTGCGGTGCAGGAAGTTGACGGTGGGACCTATGTAGTGGCCGAGACGCGTGAGGCCGGTCGTCCGGCAGTCAAAGTGCTCGCCGAGGCATTGCCGCAGCTCTTGGATGAATTGTCCTTCGGCCGTTCCATGCGCTGGAACGCCTCCGGGGTGACGTTCGCCAGGCCGGTGCGCTGGATTGTGGCCCTGCACGGGGAGCAAGTTGTGCCGTTTCAATTCGCAGGCGTGACTTCAGACCGGCGGACCCGAGGCCTGCGCTTCGAGGACCACGAATCGGTCGAACTGGCGGCGCCGGCGGATTATCTGGAGGCGATGAAGGAGCGGGGGGTGCTGCTCGACGTCGAAGAGCGCCGGGAGGAAATTCAACGCCAGGTCGAGACGCTGGCCGAGGAAGTGGGGGCCCAGGTTGTCGACGACCCCGGACTCCTTCAGGAGGTGACGCATCTCGTTGAGGTGCCCACCGCGATACGGGGTCAGTTCGACGAGGCGTTCCTCGATCTGCCGCGTCCGGTGCTGATCTCGGTGATGCGCAAGCATCAGCGCTACTTTGCGCTGGAGCACGATGGGCAATTGACGCCCTACTTTATCACCGTGCGCAATGGGGGCAAGAAGGGGACCGACGTCGTACGTCAAGGCAACGAGCAGGTGCTGAGAGCCCGTTTCGCCGACGCCAGCTTTTTCATCCAGAAGGACCTGGAGACCGGCCTGGAGGCCTACCTGCCGCGGCTGGAAACGCTGACCTTTGAGTCCAGCCTGGGCTCGATGCGCGACAAAGTGGAGCGGGTGGAGCGGCTGGTGGAGCAGCTGGCCGTCGAATTCGGAATGAGCGCGGAAAAGAAGCGCGCCGCGCTGCGGGCTGCTCACCTATCGAAGGCGGACCTGGCGAGCGAGATGGTCGTCGAGATGACCGACCTGCAGGGCGAGATGGGTCGCATTTACGCCCTGGAGGCCGGCGAGCCCGGGGAGGTCGCCGTGGCCATCGCGGAGCAATATTTGCCTCGCTTTTCGGGTGACCGTGTGGCGGAGTCGGACGTCGGTTTCGTGCTCGGCGTAGCGGATCGGCTCGACTCGCTTATTGGACTGTTCGCCGCTGGGATGGAGCCTTCCGGGGCGGGCGACCCGTTCGCGCTGCGGCGGACGGCGATCGGCCTGATCGAGATGTTGGTGGCCCATGATCGGTCGTTCGATGTGCAGGATGGGCTCGAGAAGGCGGCCGCCGGCCTACCGATTGGGGCCGGCCGCGAAGACATCTCAAGGACGATGCAGTTTATCCGCCGCAGGCAGCGGGCGATTCTGCGCGGGGAGGGCCATCGTCACGATGTGGTCGAGGCCGTGCTCTCCGAGCAATTCCGAAACCCGGCCCTGGCGGCCCGAAATGTGCGCGCGCTCGAGGGATGGGTCGAGCGCGAGGATTGGCCGGAATTGTTGGACAACTTCGCCCGTTGCGCCCGAATCACGAGGGACGTGAAGGCCGAACTTGCGTTCGATTCCAAAGCGCTGCGAGAGCCCGCGGAGGAGTCGCTCTACCGGGCCTACAAGAAGGCGGCTTCTCTGGAGCGTGATGAAGGGTCGGTAGACGACTTCTTCAACGCATTCGCGCCCATAGTGCCCGCCATCCAACGATTCTTTGACGAGGTGTTGGTCATGACCGAGGATGAGGAGCTGCGCCGGAACCGGCTGGCGTTGCTTCAGCGCATTGTCGGGTTGGCGAACGGGGTCGGCGATCTGTCCGAGATGGAGGGATTTTAAGCCGGCGAAGACACCGGGGAAAGGGTTTGCGCCGGCGGCGACCGAGGGACTATAATCGAGCGCCCATCCGACGCACTTGGTAACCGAGAAGGGGATACGCCGCAGCGGTTTGCGCTGGCGGACGGCGGCGAAATTCAGCGTCGGTGGCGGCGTAGATGATGAGGCAGTTTTAGGACCGATGAGCGTCGTTGACGAAGTCAAAGAACGGACCGACATTGTCGAGGTGATCGGTGAGACGGTCGACCTCAAGAAGTCGGGCAAGAATTACACGGGCTTTTGCCCGTTTCACTCCAACACGCGCACCCCGGCCTTTGTCGTATTTCCAGACACGGCCACGTGGCGCTGTTTCGGCGCCTGCAACGAAGGCGGGGACGTGTTCACTTTCCTGATGAAGCAGGAAGGCTATGAATTCGCTGAGGCCCTCCGTGTGCTCGCGAAACGCACGGGGGTCGAGCTCCGGCCCCGAACCCCGGAGGAGGAAGCGCGAGCCGAGGAGCACGAACGGCTGCGCGAGCTGCTCGAAACCGGGGTGACGTTTTACCATCACCAGCTCATCCGGACCGCGGCCGGAGAAGTGGCGCTTGAATATTTGAAATCGCGCGGCTTCAGCGATGCGACAATCGAAAGTTTCCAGCTCGGTTATGCACCCGACGCGTGGGAGGCTGCTGCAACCTACTTGAAGGAGAGCGGATTCTCAGAGTCCGATTTGCTGGACGCAGGCGTGGCGTCGGAGCGCGATTCTGGGGGCGTTTACGACCGATTCCGCAACCGGATCATGATCCCGATCCGGGATGCCCGGGGGCGGATGGCCGGATTCGGCGCTCGTGTGCTGGACCCGGATGATGGGCCCAAGTACCTGAATTCCCCCCAGACGGACCTCTTCGACAAGGGCGAGCTCCTTTACGGACTGGACAAGGCTAGGCGCTCCATACGCAGGGAAGATCGGGCTGTGATCGTGGAAGGTTACATGGACGTGATCGGGCTGCACCAGGCGGGGTTCGAAAACGCGGTGTCATCGATGGGCACCGCGCTCTCGAAAGCCCAGCTGCGGCAGCTTAAACGCTACAGCCGGGCGATCGTGCTCGCCCTCGACGCCGACACGGCTGGGGACCGGGCCACGCTGCGGGGTCTGGAAGTGGCGCGTCAGGCCCTGGATCGGGAGCCGGATCCGGTGTTCGCCGCGCGCGGTCTGGTTCGTTATGAAGGTCGCTTGGACGCTGAGCTGAGGGTCATTACTTTGCCCGAAGGCCAGGATCCGGACGAGGTCGTCGAGCAGAACCCGGAGGCGTGGTCGCGCTTGATTGAAGGTGCGCGGACGGTGGTGGATTATGTGATGGACGTGCTCAGCGTGGACCTTGATCTGGAAGATGCCAAACACAAGGCCCGGGTCGCCGAACAAATGATGCCGCTGATCGAAGATGTGGCCGACCCGATCGAGAGAGAGGCATACCGTCAAAAGCTGGCCCGCCGCTTGCGGCTCGACGAGCGTGCACTGTTAGCTTACGCGCCCCGGGCGGGTCGATCGCGGCGCCGGAAATCGGACCGCGCATCGACCGGCCCCTCAGAGAGGGCCAGCGCGCCTGAAAACAAGCTTGAGAGCTTCTGCCTGGGCGTGCTGCTCAAAGCCCCTGAGACGCTCTACCGTCTGGATCGCGAGATGCAAACCCTCGATTTAGAGCGGATCGGTGAGCGGGACTTCTCGGGGGCCGATCGACGGGTGATCTTCCGTGCCGTCCGTTCGGCCCTAGAGCAGCACGACGAGGAACCCGCGCTGCAGTGGCGTGAGGCTTTGGAGGATCACCTGCTCGACTCGGCGGAAGATTTGATGCGGCAAGTGGATTCCATCTCGCTGGACCAGCCGAAGATAAGGTCCGAGATTTTGGCCGCGTTCTTGCGACTGCGACAGTCTCGTTTGGGTCTGGAAACGAGACAGGTCCATTTTCAGCTGGTGGAGGCCCAGGAGCTCGCCGAGGCAGGCGAGGAGCCCGAGACGGATGTGGATTATTTGAAACACGCGGTGCATCAGTTGGCGTTGCAGAAGGACCGGCTTGACCGAGCTCTCTCGCTGCGTCGGTTGGCGGGGGTCGGATTGGTGCAGGGGAGTTGAATGGACGAGACGATGGACCCTGAAGCGGCCTTCGAGAACGAAGAAGAGCTGGAGGACGAAGAGATTCTCACCGAGGACGGCGAAGGTGAAGAGGCGACCGACTCGTTCTCGCTCGAGGAGGGGGAGGGTCAAGAGGATCATGACGATGATGAGCCGGAGGCCTCCGATGAAGAGAGCTCCGCTGAGAAGCGCGAGGTCGACCTGGCGGCGGCGTTTGGCCAGACCAGCGATCCGGTCCGCCTCTACCTTAAAGAGATCGGCCGTGTCGACCTGCTCGAATCACATCATGAGCTCTGGCTGAGCGCGCGCATGAAGGCGGCCGACCGGCTGGCCGTCCTGCGCGCCGGGCGCGGCAAGCGCGACGCGAGCTCAGATCCCTGGGTCGCGGTGCATATTGAGATCTTCAAGGATCTGCGCACCGGCTGGAAGCGGGTCAGGGAAGACGCCAAACGCCTGGGTCAGGAGAAGCCGGACTTGCGGCTCATCCTCGAAGAGGCCCGGCAGCTTCGGGAAGGGTGGGCGCTCGACACCCCCTCCTACCTCCGTGCCTGGCTGGATACCGGGATGTGGGGCTCGGACCCGGCCTGGGAGG
>CAZFCJ010000179.1:0-5199 GCA_964517315.1 uncultured Anaerolineaceae bacterium
GTGGAAGGACATATGGCATTCGTCGCCGTCGCCGAAGTAGGCGACCGAGTCCTCCGGCCACTGATTGGCCTCGGCCAGAAACATGCGGTCCTCGTAGTTCTGGTCGATGTGCGAGCGCAGCTTCTTCAGAAACTCGTGAGTCTCCGGCAGGTTTTCGCAGTTTGTGCCTTCCCGTTCGTACAGGTAGGGGATCGCGTCCAGGCGCAAGCCGTCAACCCCCATCTCCAACCAGAAATCCATCACGTCGATGATGGCCTCGTGGACCTCCGAATTGTCGAAATTCAGGTCCGGCTGGTGGGAGTAGAAGCGGTGCCAGAAGTAGGCTTCCGCCACCGGATCCCAGGTCCAGTTCGAGGCTTCGAAGTCCTTGAAGATGATCCTGGCCTCGGAGTAGAGGTCGCTTGAGTCGCTCCACACGTAGAAGTCGCGCCAGCGGCTGCCGGGCTTCGCCTTGCGCGCCCGCTGGAACCAGCGGTGCTGATCTGAGGTGTGGTTGATCACAAGCTCCGTGATCACCCTCAGGCCTCGAGCATGGGCTTCGTTTAAGAAGGCTTTGAACTCCCGCAGATTTCCATAGGCATCGTGGATGCGCTTATAGTCAGCGATGTCGTAGCCGTCGTCGCGCAGCGGCGAGGGATAGAAGGGCAGGAGCCACAACGCGTTGACCCCCAAGTCCTGCAGGTAGTCGAGCTTTTCCCGTAAGCCGCGGAAATCCCCGATGCCGTCGCCGTTGCCATCCGCAAACGCCCGGACATGCAGCTCGTAAATGACGGCGTCTTTGTACCAGAGCGGATCGGATTCAATCAAGCTGCGATGCGCTGCCATACGGACTCCTGCTAGAGGTAGTACTCGAAATCCTGCTCCGTTCGGACTCGCCTTCTCACCTTGAAAATATGGGCCGGCACGCCCTGCGGATCAAGTTCAACGAAGTTGCGCCGGCCCTGCCAAAGGTAACGCGCGTCGCTCAGCTGATCGTGAATCTGAAAGGTCTCCTCCGGATCCAAGCCGAGCTCCCACAGGTCCAGGTCCAGCCATCCCGTATGGCGATTGTGGGGATCCAGATTCACCACGATCAGGACCACATTAGAGCGATCGGGCGTGCGTTTGCTGTAGACGAGCAGGCGGTCGTTGTCGGCGGCGTGAAAGCGCAGGCTGGCGTTGTTGTGCAAGGCGCTATTGTCCTGGCGGATGCGGTTAATTCGGGCGATGAAGTCGCGCATGGGTCGGGCGGCATCCACGTCCCACACGCGAATTTGATACTTCTCGGAGTTGAGGTATTCCTCGCTGCCAGGCTTCATCGCCCGGTTCTCGGCCACCTCGAAAGCCGGACCATAAATCCCGTAGCTTGCAGCCAACGTCGCGGCAAGCACCAATCGAATGCGGAAGGCCGGCGGGCCGCCGGTCTGCAGGTACTCCGTCAGGATGTCCGGGGTGTTGGGCCAGAAATTCGGACGGAAATACTCGCGCATCGGCGTCTGCGTCAGCTCGGTCAGATACTCTCGGAGCTCCCAGCTTGTGTTTCGCCAGGAGAAGTAGGTGTACGATTGCGAGAACCCCACCTTGGCAAGCCGTTTCATCACTTTCGGCCGCGTGAACGCTTCCGACAAGAAGAAAATTTCGGGGTTCTCCGACCGGACCTCCCCGATCAGCCATTCCCAGAAGGCGAAGGGTTTCGTGTGGGGATTGTCGACGCGGAACGCGCGCACGCCCTGATCGATCCAGAAATCCACGATGCTCTTCAATTCCTGCCACAGGGCCTGCCAGTCTTCAGTTTCAAAATCGAAGGGGTAGATATCCTGGTACTTCTTCGGGGGATTCTCGGCGTACTGGATCGATCCGTCGGGCCGCCGGCGAAACCACTCGGGGTGCTGCTCCACGTAGGGATGATCGGGAGAACACTGGTAGGCCAAATCCAACGCCACCTGGAGCCCTTGCTCTTCGGCGGCCTTGACCAGGGCCCGAAAGTCCTCCAGCGTTCCGAGTTCGGGATGGACCGATTTGTGCCCGCCCTCTTTCGCGCCGATCGCCCACGGGCTGCCCGGGTCGTCCGGGCCCGCGCCAGGCTGATTGTTGGGCGCCTTGCGATGGGTGCGGCCGATCGGGTGGATCGGGGGCAGGTACAGGACGTCAAAGCCCATTTCGGCCACGTACGGCAGCCACTCCTGACAATCGGCGAAGGTGCCGTGCTCCTCTGCATCGTCACTGCACGAGCGGGGGAACAGCTCGTACCACGCGCTGAAGCGCGCCGGCTTGGGATCGACCCGGACCTCCAGGACCCGATCGTATTCGACCGCGTGCTCCTGGTCGGGATACCGTTCCATCAGGTCGGCCAGCTCGGGGCTCAGCGCCAGCTCGGCGCGTCGAGCCCTGGACTTCCCGTTTTCAAGGTCGGCACCCCATTGACTGAGCCGGGAGGCGTCCCCCTCTTCGCCAGCGGCGGCCGCCCTTTCCGCGCCCTGTGCGACCCAGCGACCGCCGATTTGAAGGTCGATTTCGACAGCCTGCCCCACGTCCATCTTCTTGGCCAAATCACGGCGCCAGGTCTCAAATGGGTCCACCCAGGCGTGCAGGGTGTACTCATAGACTCCCAGATGCTGCAGGCTGAAGGATCCCCGCCAGCGGTCGTTTCCGATCGGCTGCAGGGGAACTTCGGTCCAATCCGCCCTCCCCTGGCGCCGGTAGAGCAGGCGAGCAGCAGGCTCATCATATCCGTCACAGAAGACGTCGGCTGCTACGGTGAATTGATCGCCCAGCACGCGCTTGACGGGGAAGCGCCCTCCGTCGACCTGTGGCTCGACCGTTTCGATGACTGCCCGAGCTCTGCCGTCTTTTGCCTTCATCGCGCTCCCTTGGACAAGGCGGCCGGACCCGAGGGTCCGGTCGGCGGTTCAATTTATATCCATCTTATCAAGACTGACAAACCGCCGCCCGCCGAGTCCTTCCGAAGCGTCGCCGCGCCCCGCGGTTAACGCAGAGTCAGGAGGAAGGCAACCAAATCGTCGATCTGCTCCGGCTTCAGCACCTCTTCGTAATCGGCGTACATGATCGGCTCAAATCCTTCGACCACATGGGCATTTGGCTCGAGGATCGACTCGCGCAGATATCCGGCCGCTGTGGAGGCCTCCCCCCGATAATCAGGCTCGTCCACCACCCGCTCGGCGCGCGCTCCGACATCCGCGTGTGAGGGCCCCACCTTGACCACCCCCGGCTCGAGGGAATGGCAGGAGATGCAGCCGGGAGCGGCACCACCGCCCAGCGACCTCTGGCGATACAGCTCTTGGCCACGCTCAGGATCCCCCGAGGTCCCTCCACAAGCGCTGATGAGCAGCACCATGGACGCCAGGGCCAAGAGGCGAGCGCACTTTGGAATGGAAGCCGGCTCGTTGAGGAGTTGAAGCCAGCCACCCTTCACTTTGACCCAAAACATCATCAACAGAGTCTCTCCACTTACCTCCGCCGTCACCGTCTGTTTCCAAGCAGAGCGACCGCAGAGCACACAAAGCGTTGGAGTTTAGGAGTCTCCGCGGTCTTTGCGTGCTCTCCGGTAGGTGATCTGCTGTCAGGCGTCGGTTATGCGGCCACCAAGAAGGCCGTGAAGTACATGATGGCCAGTCCCAGCGCGAAGGCGCCCACGTTCAACCAGGTAAACGCTGACTCGCCTCGCTGCTCAGCGTAGCGGCGAAGGAGAACGGCCACATCGGCGATCACCTGCCAGATCGCGCCAGTTCCAATGCCGAGGAACAGCGCGGCCAACACGGGCGAGAACGCGAAGCCCCCGATCCACGCGCCGAGGATGGCCGGGGCGCCGGCGAGCAGCGCCAGCCACACGAAGGTCATCAGCCCGGGGGCCTGCCGTTCCTCCTCCTCGGCGTTAAGGCGCGGCACGAGCGGCGCGGCGATCCCGACGCCCTCGGTGACATTGTGCAGAGTGAACCCGATCACCAGGAAAGAGCCCAGCGCCACCTCACCCAATGAGAAGGCCGTTCCGATCGCCAGCCCCTCCCCCAAGTTGTGCAGCCCAATACCCAATGCGATCAGACCGGCCAGGTACAGGCCCTCGCGCCGACCTCGCCGGGCGCCGATCGCCAAAAGCACCATCCAGGTCAGGAGCCCCGCGAACAGCACCAGGGCGATGCCCTCCAGGAAGCCGGGCAGCGTCTCGGCCACCTCGAGGCCCTCCAGCAAGGTATCGATGAACAGAAACACCAGGAGGCCCAACGTCAGGGCCAGGATGGCGCCCAGCCACTTGCGGTCCGCCCGCCGCATGGCCGGATACCACATCATCCCCAGCGCCACGGGGATAATTCCCACGTAGATCCCCAGCAAACCATAGGCCGCGAACGTGCGCGCGTCGGGCTGGGGGGTTGGGACGGCCAGCTCGACGTCGGCCTCGAACGTGACGCCGGTTTCGGTGATCAGTTTGAGGGCGTGGGCTTCACCGTAGACCCAGGGGTAGGGGACGTGAAACGTCGCTCGCCCCAAGGGCGGGATGCGATTGGAGGGCTGCGCCTCGAACGTCCAGTACGCCTCGTCCACCAGTACCTGCGCCACCCGCACTGGATCGGGCCCGCCGTTGACGACCTCCATCCTGAAGCCGTCGTCGACCACCCGCACCTGCTGGACCGATAAATCCTCTACCGGAGGCAATTCGGCGACGAACAGCGCCAGCGGGTTGCCGAAGGCGAACACAGAGAGCAAGAGGGCCAGCAGGACCAAGGGCAGGAGCATCTCCGCCCAGGTCGGCAGCCCGAACAATCCTCGTTGCGGTTGCGTTTCCGCACTCGTCATTTCAGCTTCGGCGCTCATGCGTCAACCACCTCAAAGAATGCCATCCAGCCGAGCTCGACGAATTCGCTCTGGTGGGCGTGGAACATGTACAAACCCGGCTCGAACCCTTCAAACGAGAACTCAAGGATCCCCCGCTGGGCCTGACACTGCATGATGGTGTCTACGGTTCTCAGCGTGGGATCAAATGTGGTTCCGTGGTCGTAGTAGTCGAAGAAATTGGCATGCAGGTGCAACGAGTTAATCGGGTCAAACTCGGTCGCGTTGATCAGGTAGATCCGCTGGCGCTGGCTGGCCTCGATGCGGATCGGCCTATCCTTGTAGGCAAACGCGACGGTGTTGACGGAGTAGACCTCATTCTCATCGTCGAAATTGGTGTCGAAACCGTTCATCAGCATCATCATTTCGTTGTAG
>CAZFCJ010000180.1:0-5115 GCA_964517315.1 uncultured Anaerolineaceae bacterium
ACACCGAACCCGCCCGACGTCTGGCCGAGGGTCGGGAGCGGGTGCTGCACGAGTTCTTTCAACAGATGGCGCGCGAGGCCCAGGACGCCCGCGGTCAGAGCGGACGTTGACCGCCGTGAATCCGACGGATAGGATGGCGCGATGATCGCCAGCAAAGACCAGAGGCCGCAGATCCTGCTCACGAATGACGACGGCATCCGTTCGCCGGGCCTGTGGGCCGCGGCGAACGCGCTGTCCGAACTGGGGTTCGTGACGGTGGTTGCACCGCGCGAACAGTCGTCGGGAAGCGGAAGGAGTATGCCGCCGGAATCGGATGGATCGATTCGAGAGCAGCGGGTCGAAGTCGCTGGTCAAGTCTGGACCGTGTACTCGGTTGGGGGAAGCCCCGCTCAGACGGTCCAGCACGCCATCCTGGAGGTCATGCCGGACCATCCGGACCTGATGGTGGCGGGAATCAACTACGGTGAGAACGTCACCACGAGCATCACGATATCGGGCACGGTGGGAGCCGCCATGGAGGCGGCCTCATTCGGCATCCCTTCCCTGGCGGCCTCGTTGGAGACCGATCGAGAACATCACCTGTCCTATTCTGAGATGGTGGATTTCGAGGTGGCGGCTTACTTCACGCAGCGCCTCGGGGCGGCTTTGCTCGCCGGCACGCTGCCGCAGGACGTGGATCTGCTCAAGCTGGACGTGCCCTCCGACGCCACTCCGGAGACGGAATGGCGGGTGACCCGGCTGGAACGAGCCCGATACTACCTGCCGCGCGGCCCTCAGCGGGAGAGCTTCGAGCAGCCGGGGACCGTGGACTACGATATCGTCGAGGACGCCGAACAGATGACGCCCGGATCCGACGCCCACACCTTGCGGGTCGAGCGCAAGGTCGCCGTCACGCCGTTGAGCCTGGATATGACGTCGAGAGTCGATTTGGATCAGTTGGAGCGGGAGCTGCTGCAGCGGCGCTCGGAGGGCTAGCCTTCGGCGGCCCGAGTACCCTCCATGACCTCGAGCATCGCCGCGTGAATGCGCCCGTTCGTGGCCAGCACCGAAGTGGGCCCGTTGAACCTCAGCGCCTCACCTCGCATGTCGGTCACCACCCCGCCTGCCTCGCGGACCAGCAACGCGCCGGCGGAACAGTCCCAGGGCATGGTTTCAATCTCCCAGTAGCCGTCCAGCCTGCCTGCGGCCACGTAGCAGAGGTCGAGGGCCGCGGAACCCAGGCGACGCACCGCCTGTGCGCGCGTGGAGAAGGCCTCGAAATAGGCCAGGTTGTTCTCGCGCCGGGCGTTCATTCCGTAGGGAAAACCCGTCACCACCAGCGATTGCTCGACGTTGGCCACAGCGGAAACCTCAAGTCGCTGGTCGTTCATGTACGCTCCCTCCCCTGCGGCAACCGTGAAGAACTCGTCCAAGATCGGAGCGTAGACGACGCCTGCGTCGGGTTGCCCGTTCCGCAGGTGCGCGATCGAAATGCAGAAGATGGGTAGGCCGTGAGCGAAGTTCGTCGTGCCGTCCAGGGGATCGACCACCCACATGTCGTCGCCTTCGCCGTGCCAACCGCTCTCCTCGGCCAGGATCGTGGCCCCCGGATCGCGCTCCTGGATGCGCTGCAGGACGAGCTCCTCGGCGCGCAGGTCGTATTCGGTCAGAAGATCGACGTGGGAGCCCTTCGTTTGCACCTCGCGCACGCGCCCGAAGCCAGCTCGCAGCACTTCGCCGGCCTCCAATGCCAGTTCGCGGGCGAACGTCAGATGCTCATCGCTCATAATGGATCGCCTCCGCCATGATGTGGGGATGGTGCCTCACGCCCCGTCCTGCAGCCACAGGGTAAGGCTTTCGATGTGATACGTCTGTGGGAAGAGGTCGATGGGGACCGCCCGGGCCAGCCGGTATCCGCCCGATGTCAGCCGCTTCCCGTCCCGGGCCATCGTAGCCGGATCGCAGGAGACGTAAGCGATCCGCTCCGGCGCCCGTTGCAGCAGGTGCTCGATGCTCGCTTTGGACAGACCCGCCCGTGGAGGGTCCAGCACCACGGACCGCGGACGTTCAGAGATCGCCGGCAGCGCGGTCTCAACCGGGGCCTCGTACAGCTCGACCCGGTCGAACTCGGCCAAATTGAACTCAAAATCGGCGCAGGCCCAGGGTGACTCCTCGACGGCCACGACCTGCGCGTCGGCTTCGGCCAAAAACGCGCTGAACAATCCGACACCGGCGAAAAGATCGTAGATCGTATCGTCCGCTAGGGGCTCAACTGCCTCCATAACCAGTTCTACCAGTTGTTCCGCCAGCGCGCTGTTAATCTGGAAGAACGCCCCGGGGGAGAGGCGGAACTCACGCTCGAGCACGTGCATGGTCAAATGGGGATCGCCGGCCAGCACACGGGTGCCCTCCGGCGAGAGCCAAACGACGGAGGCCGGCACATCGAGGTCCAGTTCGATCTCCGGCTCGCGGTCGCTGTGCAGCACGAGCATCGTGCTGCCGGAGCCATCGCCGCGCACCTCGACGTCGCCAATCGGGCTTTCGGGCGACAGGTCGAGCCGGGGCCACAACGCGTCCACTTCCGGCTCGGGCAGGTAGCACACCTCGACCGGGAAGGGCTCTTTTTCGTGCCAGGAGATGAACGTGAGCTCGCCGCCGGCGCCGCGGTGGAACCGCAGACGGTTGCGGTAGTTCCATGGTGCGGGCGAGGGGACGGTGGGCTCGACTGGGGGCGAGCTGAGACCGCCGATCCTCTCCAGCTGGTCGGCCAGGATCTCCCGCTTCGCTTCCAGCTGGCGTTCGTAAGGCATGTGCTGGTAGTGACAGCCGCCGCAGTGGCCGAAGTGCGGGCAGCGGGGTTCGTCGACGCGATCTGGGGACGCTTCCAGCACCTCGAGCAATCGGCCGCGCGCCCATCGCTTGTGGCTTTCGGTCAGTTCGACCCGCACCCGCTCCCCCGGCAGGCCGAATGCGACGAACACCACGCGTCCCTCATCGTCGCGGCCAAACACCTCGCCACCGTAAGCGAACCCGAAAAGCTCGAGCTCGAGGATCTCTGCGCCGCTCACAGGCCCAGTTGCCCGCCTGCCTGAAGCGCGCTGAGCACAACGGTGATGTGGATCAGCCAGTGGAGCAGGAAGGCGTACACGAACGAACGGCTTCGCCAGGCGACGAAGCCGAAGTATGCGCCGCCGAATACGGTCGTCAGGGTCTCGAGCGGCGGCTTGCCGAGGTGGGCCAAAGCGAAAGGCACGGCTTGAATCAGGATGGCGTTGGGCCCGACCAGGCGGCCCAGGACCGAGAGCAGGAAGCCGCGGAAGAAGAACTCCCAGCCGACCAGATCGAAGATGGAGACCCACAGCACTTCGGCAACGCCTCGCTCCCCGCGGGCGTAGTATTCGACCATACTGGGCGAGCGCGCGGCGATGATCACCACCGGCGCGGCGGCCAGTGCGCTCCCCAGCGCCAGTGCCAGCCCGCTCTTCCATTTGCCCACCTGCAGCCCGTAATCTGCGGGGCGGTCGCGGAAGAAGGCGATCAGCAGCAGGGGCGCGATCAGATAATAGAACACTCGCTCGATGGCCTTGGCCCGCAGCAGACCCGCGTAGCCATCGGCGGGGATCACCCGGTAGTAGTAATCGAGGGTGATCAACGTTGTGCCGACCACCAGCGCCGCCGTCAGCCGCAAATCAAGGCTGACGCCCAGCAGCTGAACGTTCTTGACTCGCAACGGACGTGGCCAGCTGGTCATGTTCTCTCCGTAGAGTATCAGTAGTTGAAGTGGGCCTGCCATCCGGAGGGGCTGAAGAGCACGGAAAGCCTGTCGGCGTTGCCCAGCAGCTCAAACCCCCAGTTGGCGAACGCCAAACCGATCAGGACGGCTGCCAGCCCGGCGAGCAGTCGCGCCCGCCGCTCTCCCGCTCGCAACCGCTGGGCCCAGGCCGGGGCGCCGGTCAAGCCGCGCCCGGCGAGCGCGGCCAGGATCGGGACCAGCGCCAGGTGAAAGCGCTCCTCCGCCATGATCAGCAGGTGGATTCCAATGTACCATGCGAACAACAGCGTCACGAGCTGCCAGGCGCGGTCGCGTGGCGGCAGGACCCAGCCCACGATCGCCGGTGGAAGGACGACCACCAGCGGCAGGACGAGCAGCGCGAGGATCCCAATCACCAACGGCGGCGGCAGGGCGCCCAGCAGGCCGTTGCTGTACAGGTAGGCGAAGGCACGGTCCTCGAGCCCCCAAAAGTGGCCGAGCTTCTGCAGCATCAGGCGGGGAACGCGCCCGGGATCGTCCCGGATGAACTGCCATGCCAGCCGGCGCCCAACCCGATCGCGCTCGGCGTCGTCGATGATCGTGACCAGGTCGAGCGAGGGTCCAAATGTGAACGATCCGTCTCCCTGTGGATGGTAACCGAGGTACAGGTTGTAGCCCAGGCTGCTCTCGACGAACGTGAGCTGATCGTGAAGCAGTGTGTTGCGCACGCTCCAGGGAATCGTCAGCGCCAGCACCGGCAGCAGCAGGGCGAGGCTGGCCTTCCTGCGTCCACGCCGCCAGAGCCACACCGCGGCCAGCGCGGGGAAGCCGACGATCAAGGAGCGGGTGACGGCCGCCAGGCCGAAGGCCGCGCCGGGGGCCCAATAGCTGCGGGCACGGCCGTCGTCATCGGCCCAGATCAGAGCCAGCAGGCCGGCTGTGAGCAAGGGGATGAACAAATTCTCGGTGGCGAGCGCCAACGGCAGCGCGATCAGCATCGGCCAAAGCGCGGCCGTCCATCCCGCCAGCCGGCACCAGCGCTGCGCGGCTCGCAGCCGCCGGGCCAGGAGATACGCCAGCGGCGCCAGGCTGGCCAGGAGCGGCGCCTGGACGAGGCGGGCGGCGAAGAACCGCTGGTCTGGCGGGACCAATCGGTAGATCAGCGACAGAAATGAGGGATACAGGGGCGCGCGGAAGCTGGTCCGAACCCCGCGCGGATCGCTGGGGACCTTGACCGTCGCCGGCTCGACACCGGCGAAGCTCTCGAGGGCGGTCAGCAGGCGCTCCAGGTCGGGGGGCGCGTACCATCGAAACCCGTCCCCTTCGGCCAGGCTGCGGGCCAGCATATCGTACTGGAACATGTCGTCCAGGCCGATGCCCAGATC
>CAZFCJ010000181.1:0-5115 GCA_964517315.1 uncultured Anaerolineaceae bacterium
GAGGTCGTGAGGGCCGCGCTCGTGTTGCGTGAAAACACGAGTGAAATCATGAAGGTGCTCGGCGAGATGATTGCGGAAATCGCACTGCGCCCGGAGCGCCACCAGCAAGCCTTGCGCAGGGCTCGCGCGTAGGGGCGGGCCCATCTCGAGCGGCTCGACGAATTCATCCAGATGCGTCCGGAGCACCGTTGGCAGCGTCCTCGCGCCGGTCTGATCGGGCTGGCCCGACTGCACCTTTCCATCGATGGAGATGATCTGGCCGAGCGCCTGCTGTCCCCGCCGTACCGGATGTTTCTGATCCTGGCAGCGCGTTCGGCTTTCGTGAGCACGTACGGCTGGGAGTTGGAGGCGGGCCGGCAGTGGGTCTGGAGGCCGGGCTCACGCGATTGGGCCAGTGCCTGGATGAGATGACGGCTGGCTGAGTTAGCAGATCAGGGTAGTTTTCCGTTGAGGATCTTGGCCAGCTTCTCGGGGTCCAGGTTTCCGCCGGAGACCACGCACACGATGTTCCCGCTTCCCGCCAAGCCGCTCCGAGCGGCGGCGACGGGCGCCGCACCCGCGCCTTCTGCGACGACTTTGTTGCTTTCCAGCAGCCGGCGAATGGCGTCCGCGACCTGCTCGAGATCGACGACGAGCGAGCCGTCGAGGAGCGAGCGTGCCCGGGGCCACATCGAGGGCAGCACGCTCTTGCCACCAATGCCATCGACGAAGCTGGCCTGGTAGTCGATCTCGACCGGTTCACCCGCCTCCCATGAGGCGGCCAGCGGGGCGGCCGTCGCCACTTCGCAAGCGTACACGCGGACGTCCGGCTTGTGGGCGCGCAGTGCGCTGGCGATTCCGCAGCTTAGCCCGCCCCCGCCGTACGGGATGACCACCGTCTCGACCTCGGGGAGGTCGTCGAGGATTTCCAGTCCGATCGTCCCATTGCCGGCCATCACCGCCGGATCGCTCACCGGGTGGACGTACACGCCGGGCAGCGCGTCCGAGTCGTCGCTCAGGATGAGCTGCCACCATTCGTCAAAGGTCACTTTGACGATTTCGGCGCCCATCCGGCGTAGGGGTTTGAGCTTGGCCTCCGGCGCGTGATCGGGGACGATCACGGAACATGGGATCTCCAGACGGCGGGCCATCCACGCCACGCCCTGCGCCATGTTGCCGGCTGAAGCGGTGAAGACACCTTCATCGAGCGCCTGCTCGCGGCTCGTTAGAATCTTGTTGCAGGCGCCGCGGATTTTGAACGCACCGATGGGCTGGAGGTTTTCAAGCTTCAGATAAACGTTCGCCTCGCTGCTCGCGGCCTGGAATCGGACCAGCGGGGTCCGCAGGGCGTAGTCGGCCACGCGCTGGGCGGCGGCTGTGATCTCGTCGAGCGGGATCGCTTCAGCCGACATGGCGTTCGCCTCCCAGCTCAACTTGTGTTCCTATACCCTGATCCAGCGCGTTTCGATAGACGAGCTCCGCGGCGGCCAGATCTTCGACCGCGATTCCTAACGACTTGAACAACGTGATCTCCGAGGCGCTCTCCCGCCCGGGGTGCTCGCCGATCAGGATGTCACCGATCTCGGCCAAAATGTGATCGTTGTCGATGGCCCCTTCCTTCTTAGGGAACAGAAAATCGCCGGCCTCGTTGAGTGTGGATTCTCTGCGATCCACGAAGAGGCGTGAACGCACGACCGCCTCCGTGTCGAGTTCGCGCGTGAACGGCACGCTGGACCCCACCGCGTTGACGTGGAGGCCTTCTTCCAGCCAGCGGCCCTCGAGGATCGGCTCCTCGGCGGAGGTGACGGTGCAGATGACGTCGGCTCCTTCGACCGCGTCGCGCGCGCTCTTGGCGACCTCGATTGGCGACTCGACCTGAGCGCTCGCCTGTACGGCGAAAGACCGCGCGTTGACTTCGTGCCGACTCCAAACTCGAACCCGCTCAAACGGCCGCACGGCGAGCATGGCCCGCAGGTGAGATCGAGCCTGCACTCCTGAGCCGAGGATGGCCAGAGATCGTGCATCGGGGTTGGCCAGCAGGTCGGTCGCCACGCCGGTGGCCGCCGCGGTGCGGATGGCGGTGATCTCACTGGCGTCGATCAGGGCCAACAGCTGGCCGTTCCCCGTCTCGAACAGCATGACAGCGCCCTGGTGGGAGTCGTATTCGGTTCCCTCGTTGCCGGGAAACACGCTCACCACTTTGATCCCCATCGCGCCAAGGTTACCCAGATAGGCCGGCATCATTCCCAGTGCCCCGACTTTCTCCGGGAGCCACAGGACCGGCCGCAGCGGATTGATCGCCTCGCCCTCAGCGAGTGTGCTGAGCGACTCCCGCACCGCCTGCATGCATTCGTCCATCGGCAGCAGCTGCTGGACTTCGTGCTGGTTGATGATCAGGACCTTCATGCTCGAACCTCCTTCAGGGGGCGGGGGGACTCGGGTCGAAGAACAGATCACCGAGCCTCTGGCGTTCGTCGGCGTCGAGTTGAATTGTGAGCGCTTCGCGCACCGGTTCGAAATGGCCCGGCCGTCTGGGTCCGATGATGGGTGCCGTGACCAGCGGATGACTGGCCACCCAGGCCAACGCCAGACCGGCCATGCTGATGCCACGCTTGTTCGCCTCGGCCTGCAGGGCCTCAAGCCCCTCGAACGTCTCCTCGGTCCAAAATTTGTAATACGGTTCGGGACGCATCGTCATGCGCGAGCCTCGCGGGTACTCGCCCTCAAAGCTGTACTTTCCGGTCAGCAGGCCGCCGGTCAGCGGGCTGAACGGCGTGTAGCCGAGCCCCTGATCCTCTACCAGGGGCAGCATCTCATCCTCGTCCCCGCGCTCGAGCAAGCTGTACTCATTCTGGGCCCATTCAAAGCGCTGCCAACCGTTGGCATCGCTGATCCAGAGCGCTTTCGTCATCAGCCAGGCCGGCATATTCGAGGCGCCCAAATAGCGCACCTTGCCTTTGTGCACCAGATCATCCAGGGCGCCCAAAGTCTCCTCAAGCGGTGTGGTCGGGTCAGGCTCATGGATGAGGTACATGTCCAGGGCCTCAACACCGAGACGCCGCAGGCTCTCATCGACCTGCTGGTGAATGTGGCGCCTTGACAACCCCCAATCGTTCGGCCCCTGACCGACCCGATTGAACACCTTTGAGCTGATCAGAATTCGATCGCGGACCGCGCTGCCCTTCGCCTGCAGCCATTCACCGATGTAACCTTCGCTGCGGCCGCCGCCGTAAGAGTTGGCCGTGTCGAAGAAATTGATCCCGACCTCGAAGGCCATATCCATCAGCTCGAAAGCCTCTTCCTTGGACTCGCCTTGGCCGAACAACTCCGGCGCGCTTCCCACACCACCGAAGTTGCCGCATCCCAGCCCGAACGCCGATACTTTCAGACCCGTTGAACCCAAAGGTCGGTAGATCACATCAAATGGGCTTTCACTCTCAGGCTGCCAGCCGGTGAACCGCAGGAGGCTGTGGTGCTGGACGGCCGCACTCTCACGGATTTCTTGCCATTGTGGTTCGCTCAGTGTATCATCTGCAAAATCCGTCCACGAAATGGCGGGCGCGCGGCAGGCGAAGCTTCCAGCCGTGGAATCCACCTCGTACCGGCCGTGCCGGAGACAACCCGCGGGTGTGAATGGATGAACGTTATCAGATTCGGCGAAGTCGGCCGAGCTTGCATCTCGCCGTGCCGAATCTGGGGGCTCGTATTCGTCAAAATGACCAGGGAAGAAAGGAGCGCCTATCGAGAACAGCCATCAGGTTAATACCTGAACCGATCCTAGGGAGGAGAGATCCTGAAGGAGAGATCCCATGTCTAAACGCTTTGTCTTTATCGCCCTGTTTGCAACAGCGGCCGTACTGCTGGCGGCGTGTGCCCCGGGCGCTCAAGCGCCGGAAGAGATCAAAATTGGCCACATGGGCCCGTTGACCGGCGGCGCAGCGTTCCTCGGCCAGGAGCAGCTTAACTTCACCAAGGTGGCCGTCGAGATTTTCAACGAAGAATCCGGCATGAACGTGGAGGTCGTCGAGGGCGACACCATGATCAACGCCGATGAAGGCCGCATCGTCGCCGAGCGATTCCTCGCCGATGACGGCATCTTCGCCGTCGTCGGTCCCGCCGGCAGCCAGGTGTGCGAGGCCACCCAGCCCGTGTTTGAAGAGGGCGGCCTTGTGCATATCACCCCCTCGTGCACGCGCACCACGCTGACCGATCCGGGCACCGCGACGTTCTTCCGCCCGATCCCGACCGATGCGGATCAAGGACCGACCGACGGTCGCTGGATGGTCGAGGAAGTTGGCGCTGCCTCCGCGTTCCTTGTTGACGATCAGTCGTCCTACGCGGTTGGATTGACGGACGAAGTCGAGGCGGCCTTGAATGACCTGGGCGTGACCGAGGTCGAACGGGCCTCGATCACCCAGGAGGAGACCGACCTGTCCTCGCTGGCGACCACAATCGTCGCCGACAATCCGGACGTCGTGTTCTTCCCTGGACAGATCTCGGGTCAGCTCGGCAGCCTGATCGCGCGCCTGCGGGAGCAAGGCTGGGAGGGCCAGTACTTCTTGGCGGACGGCGGCTTCGACATCAGCTGGATCGAATCGGCGGGTGAGGCCTCGGAAGGGACGTACGTCTCGTTCTTCGCGCCCGATCCGCACGATGTTCCCTCGATGGACGAGTACACCTCACGCTACGAAGATCAGTACGGCGAATTCGGCGCCTTCGGTGGTCCGTCGGCACTGTCGGCCCGGACCGCCTTGCTGGCGATCCAATCGTGCGTGGAGGGCGGCGAGCTGACGCGCCAGTGTGTGATCGACGAAGTGGGCGCCACAGACATCGACAACTCGATCCTCGAGTACCCTGTCTCCTTCGATGGGAACGGCCAGCTTCAAGGCGGCCAGTTCTTCATCTACCAGGTGCAGTCAGGCGAGTTCGTGTTGGTTGGCCCCTAGACTTTACGCCGACGCAAAACAGGTTTAGAGTGGTGGGAGGGGCAACCCTCCCACCTTCTTTCCCCTCGACATGTAACCGCTATGGATGCATTCCTGCAGCAGCTCCCCCAAACTCTCATGAACGGGCTCACGCTCGGCAGCGTGTACGCGCTGATCGCGCTCGGTTACTCGATGGTCTACGGCATTCTCA
>CAZFCJ010000182.1:0-5101 GCA_964517315.1 uncultured Anaerolineaceae bacterium
AACGAGGGGGACGAGCCGCTGCGCGTGCTTTTCTGGCGCCCGGTCAAAACCAAGCACGCTGACGGTGGAAACCCGCTCGGCGTGCGTCTCTTCAAGGTTCACCCGCAAGGAGAAGCCGACTTCGAGGCGCAACCCGCCGCGTGGCAGGTGGACGGCCGAACAGTGGAGGTCAGGGACGTCGACCCTGATCCCGTGCGTTACTGGTCACGGGTCGTCATTGGTGAAGACGAGAGCCGGCCCATCCCGAACGGGAACGGCACAAACTACATAAGCCCCGACGTGTGCGGCTCGCTGACCATCAACGCCGGTACATTCGGCCATCCGCCAGGCTATGAAAAACGCATGTCCATGCATTCCCACAGTCAGGAGGAGTTCTCATACATCCTGCAGGGCAAGGGTTGGATCGCGGTGGAGGACGAGACCTATCACTTCCAGGCAGGCGATTTTGTCTTCATACCTGCTTATGGGCGACACACGTGGGGCAACGACGGTGACGAACGACTGGAGGTTCTCTTTTACCGCCCGATCAAACCCGAGCCCCCTTCCGTTGAGACCCCCATAGACATGCGCAGATTTGAGCTGGTGGAACGAAGCTGATGGGGGAAATCTGGACCATCTGGCCTTCAATAGAACCGACGAGCGAAGAAGGTCTATAACAATGAATTTCGAGACCGCGATCCCCGACCACATCCGCGAAATCCTCATCCCCAATGTATTGGGCTGGATCCCGACTCCCACGCCGGGTACTTTCAGTTTCCTCATGTCGCAGTTGGACGACGTCATTCCGCTCAGCAAAGGGGATGTTGGCTTCGTCTCGTCGGAACATGTCCGCGAGGCGGCGAAGCAGGCGATCGATGAAGGTCACACCGGTTACACGTACCTCCGTGACCTGAGGGTGGCGATCTCCGAGAAATTGAAGCGGGACAACGGCGTGGAAGCCGATCCCGACAAGGAAATCATCGTTTCATCGGGATGCCATGCAATTATCGCCCAAGTCTTTCGCGCCCTCGTGGGGCCGGGGGATGAGGTGATCATGGGCAGCCCGGACCTGTATTACCGGAACAACACGATCGCCCGGGGCGGCAGTCCCATCTACGTCCCGCTGCGACCAGAGCGCCGATTCCACCTCGATCCTGCGGAGGTCGAGGAATCCATCACGCCGGGCACCAAGATCATCGCCATCACCTCTCCGGACGGACCAACAGGCGCGGTCCACGAGCAAGAAGATTTGGAAAGAATCGCCGAGATCGCGCTCCAGCACGACCTCCTGGTGGTTTCCGATGAGATCTACGAGAAGATCAACTACGGGGGGGTCGATCATTTCAGCATCGCTTCGTTGCCGGGAATGCGGGAGCGGACGATCACGATTAACGGATTCTCGAAAGGGTACGCGATGACCGGCTGGCGAGTTGGCTACGCCGTGGTGCCCGAGGAATTCATGCTGGCAGTTCAGGCCGTCAATGCGCTGTACACGATTCGTTTGAATTCGATCGCTCAGTACGCCGCGATCGCCGCCTACCGGGGGCCACAAGACGACCTCCAGAATCGGGTCGCCGAGTATGAGAGGAAGATGAAGATCCTGCACGAAGGCATCAACGCGATCGAGGGGCTCTCCATGCACTTCCCGGATGGAACCTACTACGGTTGGGTGGACATCTCGGCCTTCGACATGAGCGCGGAGGATTTTGCCAAACACTGCCTGTTCAGCGAGCGCGTGCATGTATCACCGGGACCTGTCTCATTTTACGGACCGGGTGCCGTCAACTATGTCCGGACTTCGTGCTCGCCGACCGAGGAGCAGATCCGTGAGGGTTTGGAGCGGCTTCGTCGGGCGGTCGAGCGCCTACGAGAGGGAGATCTGGTGCTCGAACTGCAGAGTGCGTGAGGTCGGAAATCCGCGCCCTGCGCTCAGCCTGAGAGCCGCCAAACCCTTATGGGAGAGGATGAGAACTGCGGTTACCCGCCTGTGGGATGGGCCAAATGGGCGGCTGTTGGATTGAGGCCGTTGGATCAGGAATCAGCTAGGCAAATGAGTGATCTTTCAATGGCGACGCTTGGAGTTGCGACTCGCGAAGGGAGGGTTTGACGATGACTGAAGTCCGATTGGGCCGCATGACGTGGCCCGAGGTGGAAGAGCGGCTCCGGGAAACCGACGTCGCGCTGATGCCGACCGGCGCCATCGAACAACATGGTCCTCACCTGGCACTAGACACGGACATTGGGATCGCGGAAGCCTTGGCCATCCGCATCGCTGAGGAGGTCGCTGGGGACGTGAAAGCCGTCGTGGCGCCGGCGATCCCGATCGGCGCTTCAGCGGCTTCGATGGCCTACCCTGGCTCGATGACCCTCGATGAGAAAACAGCGCTTGCGGTGTGGGAGCAAACGGCGAAAGGGCTTATCCATCACGGCTTCAAGAAGGTCATCATCGTCAATGGCCATGGAGGAAACCTGGCGCTTCTCAACACCCTCATGCGGCGGGTCCAGCGTCAAACGGGGGCTTTCATGGCGCTGATTCATTCACTGGGGATTGGTCCCAGCATTTGGGGGTTGGCCGACGAGCTGGTCGAAGCCGAGCACGGTCAATGGCGCCACGCGGGCGAAGTCGAAACCGCGCTGGCGATGGTGTTGGGTGTCCGGGTGGAGATGGAGCGGGCCATTGATGAGACGGTGGACGTGGCCCCCGAGCTGGCCGATTACTGGCCGTACTACGAACCTAAAGTGCCCATCCCGTTCACCCAACCCAATGAGGAGTGGGTTGCCGGCGGATGGCAGGGTGTCATGGGCGATGGCCGCCTGGCAACCAGGGAGAAAGGCGAGCGTCTGCTTGAGGAGCTCATCAAGATTGGGGCGCGGCTTGCCCGACAAGCACATTCATTGAACGTTTCGACGAAGCGCTTTTCTTATCCGTGAACAGAGGAGAGGGGGGTGAGGAGAATCGGATATGAGCGAGGTACGCCTGGGCCGCATGACATGGCCGGAGGTCGAGGAGCGACTCAAAGAAACTGACGTCGCCCTGTTACCCACTGGTGCGATCGAACAGCACGGGCCTCACCTTCCGCTCGAGACGGACATCGCGATCGCGGAAGCGCTCGCCGTGCGTATCGCGGAGGAAGTGGCCCAGGATGTTAAGGCTGTGGTGGCTCCCAGCCTACCGATCGGCGCCTCCGCGGCCTCGATGAACTTCCCAGGTTCACTCACACTCGATGAACTCACACTGCTCGATCTGTGGGAGCAGGCTGCGAAGGGATTGATCCAACACGGTTTCACCAAGGTCATCGTGGTGAACGGACATGGGGGGAATCGGGCCATGCTCTCGACCTTGATGCGCCGGATCCAGCGGCAAACCGGTGCGTTCATGGCCATGATGATGTCGATCGCCGTGAGCCCAGACCTGGTCAAGGAGTCGATCGAAGCTGAAAGTGGTCAGTGGGGCCATGCTTGCGAGATCGAGACCTCCTTGGCGCTGGCTTTGGGACTGCGGGTGGAGATGGACCGCGCCGTCAATGAGGTCCTCGAAGTCGAGGACGCGTTGAGCGACTATTGGCCCTTCAACAACCGCAAAGTGCCCATTCCGTTTACCGAGCCTCATGACGATTGGGAGGCGGCCGGATGGCAGGGCGTGTTAGGCGATGCCCGTAAGGCAAGCCTCGAGAAAGGGGAGCGGCTGCGAAACGCCGCGGTGGAGATCGGCGCCGATCTGGTGCGCAACGCCCACGCGTTATCCGTCTCGGTGAAGCCGTTTTCGTTCCCGTAGTTATCCCGCCTCGAATTCCGCTTCGGGGGAGCAAGCACAGGGGCATGCGGATGACCTGGCGTGGCGATAAAACCCAACGTATCCGAATATAGGGAGGAAAGAGATGACCGAGATCACCAAGCTCCGGTTTACGGCCCTCGTCGTGATCGGAGTCCTGCTCCTTTCGGCTTGTGGAGGCGGAGGCACCGCCACCCAGGCTCCAGAGCCGGAGGCTACCGAGCCGCCCGAAATGGCCACGGATCAGCCGGTCGACACCGAAGCGCCCGAGGCGGAGAAGGGTGGCGTACTGGCCTGGGGGGATCCGACCGAGCCGGAGACTTTCGATCATGCCTGTACTTTCTCCAGCATCGCGGACAATCAGTTCAAGACCGTCTATGACTCGCTTGTGTTCTGGGGTCCTGATCAGGAGTTCTACCCTTACCTGGCGGAGAGCTGGGAGATCTCGGACGACTTCACCGAGTTTACTTTCCACCTTCGGGAGGGCGTGACCTTCCACGACGGAACGCCTTTCAACGCGGAAGCGGTCAAGTTCAACTTCGACCGTCTCGTGGAGGCCGAATGCGCAGCCGGAGCGATCGCAGCTCGCCGGTTGAGTGACGAGACCTACACCGGGACGGAAGTCCTTGACGAGCACACGGTGCGCGTGACGTTCAGCGAACCCAACCCCGTCTTTCTTAAGAACGCCTCGAATATGTACTTCTCTTCGCCGACCGCCCTCGAAGAACTCGGCGAGGATTATGGCCGCACACCGTCGGGAACTGGAGCCTTCATGCTGGAGGAGTGGGTGCCGCAGGATCACCTGACCGTGGTGCGCAATCCGGATTACAACTGGGGTCCGACCTTCAGCGATCATTCGGGCCCCGCGTACCTGGAGCAGATCACCTGGCACATCCTGCCGGAAGAGACAACCCGCTTGGCCAGCCTCGAGGCCGGCGAAATGCATATCATTTCGCGCGTTGAAGTCGAGATGTACAACCAACTGAAGGACAATCCTGAGATCGTCAACGAGCTTCGCAGCGAAATTGGGATGCCCACCGGTTGGCTGCTCAATGTCACGCTTCCCCCGACCGACGACATCCGAGTGCGGCGGGCGATCGGCATGGCCCTGGATCGTGAAACCGCGCTTTCAACGCTGTTCGGCGATGTCTACCAGCCCGCCTACTGGCCGCTCTCCCCTGCGACGTTCGGGCATTGGCCCGGGGCGGAAGAGTACTTCCAATACGATCCCGAGGCCGCGGTCGATCTGCTCGAGGAGGCCGGCTGGACGGACAGCGACGGCGATGGCTTCCTCGACAAGGACGGTGAGCGGCTGACGCTGCTGCTCACGGACCTGCCCAACCGGCCCGA
>CAZFCJ010000183.1:0-5042 GCA_964517315.1 uncultured Anaerolineaceae bacterium
GGGCCGCGACGATAAGGACGATGATGATGAAATCGTCAAATTGGTCCAGGACCATACGCCAAAAGCCGGGGCGCGGCGCTTCTCTCAGCTCGTTGTAGCCGTAGGTTTCGAGCCTGGACTGCGCCTCATCGCCGCTCAGGCCGTCTGCGAGGTCGGTGTCCAGCCGCTCGACGGCCTGTTCCGCTTCGAGGGCGTGCCAATCAGCCGAGGGCTGTTCTGTGTCGCCGTTCTCTCTCGCCAGCGACGCTCGCTCTTCTTTGGCCCTGAATTCCACCGAGGCCTCCTCCGGAGATAGCCTTGACGTTTATGGGGGCGAAAATTATATCATCGGCCCCGCCAAGCATTGGTGTCGCACCTCTCTCTGGCCACGTGCGGTCAACACCAAAGGGTCGCGGGCGGAACGTGATGGTTCGCAACAATTCCTGGGAGATTGAGACTGGATATTTCAGCGCGCGGAACGTGTTTACGGACCGGACTCGAAGCCGACCGCGCAGGACGCGGCCTCAAAGTCCCCGAGTATTCGGTCGCCTACTGTACGCTCTCGGCGTCCCTCTTTTGCGGTCCGTCAGAGGTTGCACCTACTCCGCTGCCCGGGTCTTGGAGATCGAGCATCAGGTCAATGTAATCCAGCAGGTGCCGCGTGATGAGGAAGTTCTCGCGCACGTGAGCTTGGGCCTGGTGACCGAGCTGCTCGCGCAACGCACGGTCTTGCAGCAGTTCCACCACCCTCTGCGCGCATTCATCCAGGTCGTGTGGGTCCACCAGGTAGCCGGTCACACCATCGATCATCTGAGTGGGAATGCCTCCCACATTGGAGGCCACCACGGGTGTGCGTTTCCACATCGCCTCGGTCACCGTCAAGCCAAAGCCCTCGCGGGTCGACTTCTGCAAGATCACCGTCGATTCGCGCTGAATGACGTTCACCAGCACCGGGTCGTCGCCGCGCACGAAGATCACCTCACCTTGATCAAGATAGGGCTTGGCTCGCTCATACATCGCGCTGTAAATGCGCGCCCCTTCAGGATCGTCGCTCGGCAGGTTATAGCAGTACAGCAGACGGCAATCCACCTCCTGCTTCACCTTCTTAAACACTTCTAAGACCCCCTCCGGATCCTTCCAGGGATCAAAGCGTGACACCTGCGTGATCAGTGGCTTGTCGGTGGGGATTTCAAACTCGTTGATATATTCGAACAACGTCCGCTGGGGGAGCTCGACATTCTTCGATGAGAGGGGATCAATAGAAGGAGAAATGATGTCCTGCTGAAGATCAAAGCCCTCATTGCGGTAGATATCGGCCGACACGACCATTCGGTCGTAGGATTCGACGTAAGGCTTGATGAAATCCCACGCCTGTTTGTTCGGGTTCGTGATGTCAATATGGCAGCGCCAAACCCAACGGCCGTCATGACGAGCGAAGCGCACAAGTGCGAGGGGCTGCGGATCGTGAACGATCACGAAGTCGTGGTCGAGGATCGCATAGCGGGCAAATTTGCTGTTGGTGAACTCGTACAGCGCCAGCTCGTCTTCGCTGAATGTAACGTCGTCGCCCTGCAGCGCGTTGTGGAACTTCTTTGTGATTTCAAAGAAGTCTGGTGTGCCGTGAAGAACCCGCCAGTCGGTCCGGATCTCGAGGTCGTTCATGAGCAGGACGAAATTGTTCAGAATCTCAGCCACTCCACCGCCATAGTTGGTCGCGTTAATATGGGCGACAGTTGCGCCTTTCAACGAGGCGGCCCTCTCATGGATCACGTCGAGAACTCCGTCCTCGGCTACACCGCGATAATCCTCCAGGCGTTTTATCCTGCTGCGCACAAGCTCATCGTATGCACTTACGCTGGTCATCAATGCGCCTCCTGCGTCCTTGTCCGCTGAGCGGCTCTGCCTGTGCCCACGGGGGCCGGCATGGGGCGGCCCTAACCCATGGAGTACCCTACGAGCGCTCGCTCCTCTCCCCTTATTGTCAATATGCCTGACCCTCAAGGTCTCGAGTTCGCATCCCGTTCGTCCAAGATCGAGGCGAACGGGGGATGACGTCGATCTCGCATCGAGGCGCAACTTTCAGCCTCACCTGGATCGCCGCCATGGGCAGGTTGGATGGGGAACCATACCCAACGAGACGGGGACGTGCCTGTCCCGGCCCGATTATGACATATTTTGCGGAAAATGCAGGGATCTGTAATGGGGCTGTAAAGGGCGGACGGTGGTCCCTTAGCGAGACCCAACGCCCGCTTCATTTCAACCCTTCGGTGCTTGCCGTTCGATGACCTCGTCCCGCGCTGTGCCTCGACCCTTTCCTGAGTCGGCGTCGGGGCGATGATATCACGCCTATTTCGGGGGCTTCGCCGACAGCGGCGGTTAATCGATGTCGACGTTCAACTCCTCCATCTCACCACTTTTCGTGAACACGACGCGCTCGGCCACGTTGGTGACCCGATCCGCGACCCGTTCCAGGTTGTGGCCGGCGAACAACAGGTAGAGCGCCCGCTCGGTGTGTTCTGGCGCACGGGCCATGATCTCCAGAAGTTCTTTGAAGAGACCCTGATACTGCCGATCGATCACATCATCGCGGGCGGCCAGTTCCTCGGCCCGGGAGGCGTCATCCAGCTCGTAGGCCCGCATCGCCTCGCTGAGCATCGCGCGCGCCGAATCGTGCATGCGCCATAAGCCCTCAGGGGGCGCCAGGCTGTCATCTCCGTCATTCAACAACAACACGGTTTTGGCGATTCCCGCCGCGTAATCGCCGATTCGCTCGAGGTCCAGCACAACATTCATGGCCGATATGATCTCGCGCAGATCTTTGGCCGCCGGCTGCTGCCGGGCGATCAGGGCCAGGGCGGCCTCCTCGACGTCGAACCGCTGGTCGTTGATGCTTTCGTCCCCTTCAATCACCCGCCGGGCCTTCTCCACATCCTTCGCATCGAGCGCCTCCATCGCCCGCTGGAGCGCGTTGTCCACCTGCGAGCCCATCTGCAGAATCATCTCTTTCAGCTGGAGGAGGTCCTTCTCAAACGCCGTTCGCATCCGCCGGCTCATCATCACCTGGCTCCTTTCCATGAAGGGGCAATGGAACGGCTCATGAGATCTTATCCGTCCCGAGCTCCAGCATCTCGGCGAACGCATCCGGCAGGTCTGAGGCCCGAACGGCGTCCGCCGCACGCTCGACGTCGTAGGCCACCCTCCTGCAGCTGAAGCGGAGCTCACGGGCCAGCTCGGCGAGCACGTACGCCGCCCGAGGATCGCCGTCCTTGGGCTTGCCCACCGACCCGGTGTTGACGAACCAGGTGCCGTCGACCTTCTTCTGATAGGGGATGTGCGTATGGCCGAAGCAAATGACCTGCGCTACGGTCAGCTCGGCGATCCGCCGGAACGTGGCCTCCGGCCGATCCTCGTACAGGTACTCGTTGATCCTGCGTGGGCTCCCGTGCACCATCAGCAGCTCCCAAGAGGTCTCCTCCAGGTGGAGCCGCTTCGGGAGCGACCGCAGAAATGTCTTGCTCTCCGCTGTTGTGTGCTCTCTGCTCCAGAAAAGCGACTGCTTGCCCCGGGCGTCATCCTCCGCATCCCTATACGCGCAGCCGCAGTCGTCAAGGTCGAATCCAACTCCCTCATCATAGTTGCCCATCACCGTGGGTATGTCGTGCTCCCTGATGAAATCGACGACCTCGTTGGGGAACGCCCCATAGCCGACCAGGTCGCCCAGGCAGTAGACCGCATCCGGGGATTGGGCCTCCAGGTCCTGCCACACCGCGTCGAGCGCGTGTAAATTGCCATGGATATCCGAGACCAGCGCGATCTTCATCCGCCGACCCCCCACCCCGGACGGGCCGCCCGGGCGCGGATTTTCGGGAACCTCGCCACCAGACGGCGATGCGGCCGCGTCAACCGAACCGTCCCGTCACGTAATTCTCGGTCCGGGGATCGCTGGGGCGTGTGAAGATCGTGTCGGTGTCGTCGTACTCGATCATCATCCCGGCGCGGTCGTCCTCGTCCAGCATCATCATGGCCGTGTAATCCGAGACGCGCGCCGCCTGCTGCATGTTGTGGGTCACGATCACGATCGTGTAGCGGTCGGCCAGCTCGCGCATGAGATCCTCGATGCGCAGGGTGGCGATCGGATCCAGCGCCGAACAGGGCTCATCCATCAACACGACGTCGGGCCGCACCGCGATGGCGCGGGCGATGCAAAGCCGCTGCTGCTGGCCGCCGGAGAGCGACAGCCCGCTTTGGTCGACCTTGTCCTTGACCTCGTCCCACAGGGCAGCCTGACGCAGGGTGGTCTCGACCAACTCATCCAAGTCGCCCTGGTAGCCGTTGATCTTCGCGCCCCAAGCCACGTTCTCGTAGATGGATTTCGGGAACGGGTTCGGCTTCTGGAAGACCATGCCGATCCGGCGCCGGACCTCGACCGGATCCACGTCTCGAGCGTAGATGTTCTGACCGGCGAAGTACACGTCGCCTTCGGTGCGGACGTCGCCGATCAATTCGTTCATGCGGTTCAGAGCCCGCAGCAAAGTGCTCTTGCCAACGCCGGAGGGGCCGATGATGGCCGTGATCTTGTGGCGCTCGATATCGAGATCGATATTCTTGACGGCACGGAAAGCACCATAGTAGACATCAAGATCGTGGATCTCTAGCGCGTGTTTCCCGTTGCGGCCGGGACCGTCTTGGCCGGATGGCATTGCACTCGTCTCCCCCACGGCTAACCCATCCTCCTGCTGAAGCGGTTGCGCAGCAGGATGGCGGTCGCGTTGAGAGTCAAAAGCAACACAAGCAGCACGATGATCGCCGCCGCGGCCGTGTTACGGAACACGTCCTGCGGCCGTGCCGTCCACTGGAAGATCTGAATCGGCAGCGTCGTGAACTTCGAGAAGGGCGAATCCGGGGCGATGGCGATAAACGTCGAGGCTCCGACCACGACCAGCGGCGCTGTTTCGCCGATGGCACGCGAGATGGAAAGAATGGTGCCGGTCAGGATGCCCGGCAGCGCGTTGGGGAGCACGTGCGACCAAATCGTCTGCCACTTGGTGCCGCCCAGCCCGTAG
>CAZFCJ010000184.1:0-4912 GCA_964517315.1 uncultured Anaerolineaceae bacterium
CGTCGCGGGTGCGCTCGAGCACCTCACCGTGCTGGGAGGAGAGATACAGGAACCGAGGGTCGGCGGAAATGGTGAAGGGCTCCTCCTGGAAGCCGAGCTCCTTGAGAAGCAACCGCCGTTCGAGCTTGCGCCGAGCCATGACCACCATTCTTTCTCAATGCGACCGCGACCGACCGGTGGGCCATGAACCGCGCTTGCTCTTGCCGCTACCGGACGCTATGATTCGCCTGTAACGCATAAGAGAAGCAAAATAGGGCCCACTGCCGATTGCGTGGCCGCTTCCGTACTCTGAACAGTGTATAAGAGGGGACAAGGGCTGTCAAACGTTGAGGTGGGCCCCCTTTTAAGGTGTGAGCCGGCTTAGAGGCGACTGTATAAGCCGCAGGCGTTTGACCGGAAGGCCAGATTGATGTTAAATACGGACCAACGGTAGCGGAAGCGCGCTTCCGCTAAAGTCCGAGGGAGAGTACATGACCTTTGTGGTAGCAGTCGGCAACGAAAAAGGGGGCGTGGGCAAGTCGACAACGGCCGTCAACCTGGCGGCCGGGCTGTCGCTCAAGCTGCGCCACCAAAGGGATCCGGCCGAGCGAGTGCTGCTCGTCGATCTGGACCCCCAGATGAACGGCCTGATGGGAATCGCTTATGGTCAGCACGAAGCGAAGCCCGACGAGTCTATAGCGGCTCTGCTCGTTGCCGAGACGCCCCCTTCCCCACAGCGCCTGGTGCGCCAGGCGGAACATCACAGCAACCTGTTCTTCCTGCCCAGCAACAATGTGGCCATGAAGGAGGCGGCGCATCGGGTGCGTTCGCTGCCCGGCGCCGACCTGCGGCTGCGGAACGCGCTGGAGGAGATCCGGGATGACTACGCGTACATCATCATCGATACGCCGCCCAACGCCGGCGCGATGCTGACCAACGCGATCATGGCCGCGACCCACGTCTTGATCCCGATCGAGATGTCGTACCAAGGGGCCAGCGGCCTGGGCGCGCTGCACCGCACCATCATGGAGACGATCAAGGCCTATCGCCGAACGGACCTTGAAGTCCTGGGCTACTTGCCGACGATGTTCGAGGGCGTGGCCAGCGACTCGGGGCCAATCCTCGAGCGGCTGCGCGAACGATATGGCGCCAAGGTGTTCAAGCCCATCCACCGGGCCCGGGCCATCCAACAGGCCAACGGCGCTCACCTCGACATCTTCCTTTTCAGGCCCCCCCGGACCTGGAACGATGGACTGAAATCGAGCACCCGGGCGACGCAAGAATACGCTGAGCTGGTGAACGAAGTGATGCGCCGGACGGATAAGCGCGGCGCCAGGAAGGAAGCCGCCGATGTGCGCTAAAAAGGCCGACCGCAAACTCCACGATGCGTTTGAGAATGACGTCGACCTCGACCTGTCGCCGGAGGCGCTGGAGGAAAATGAGGCCGCGCCGGAGGCGGTAGCGGAAGCGCGCCGCGAACTCATCGAACGGTTGCCGGCGGACCAGATGGTGCCGGACCGGTTCCAGCCGCGTCCCGTCCTGCCGCTTGATCTGCATCAGCAGTTCTTCGCCGGGGAGCTCGATCCGTACGAGACGGCCGCGGCCTGGCTGGAGCGAGCCGAGAACGAGGCCGGCCACCGTGCCCGCGTCACGGAATTGATGCGAATGGCGGAATCGGTCGACGAGCACGGTCAGATCAAACCGATCACCGGCGCCTGGCGGGCGGCGGAAGGCGGCGGCTACCAGTTCCATATTGAGACCGGCGAGCGACGATACTGGGGCGCGGTGCTGCGACACGTCAAGGTGGGCCGCGACGGACAGCCGGAGCTCCGCGTGGAGGCGGTTGAGGCCCCGAGCGTGGAGCGCCAGATTGTGGAGAACCGCCACGCGGAGCCCCCCACGGCGGTGGCCCAGGCGCGCGAGATCGCGGCGGTCGTGTTGAAACGGCTGGAAATCGAACCGGATCCAGAGGAAGACGATCCATACGCGTTCTTCCGACAGGCGCTGGATCCGCCGGGTCGCGAGCGGCTGCCGCGCGGAATTTGGTCGGACCTAGAGCCGATGATGCAGCTTTCCCCGCGGCGGATGCGTCAGGTGCTGAACGTGCTGCAGCTGCCGACGCCCCTTCTCGAGCGCGCCGATCTTTACAACCTGTCGGATCGCGTGCTGCAGCGGGTCCTGGCGGAGCCGGCCGAGCTGTGGGAGCCGCTGATCAAGGCGGCCATTGAGGACGAGCTGACCGGAGAGGGAATCAAGGAGGCGGCGGAAGAACTGCGCGAGGGTCAGCCGGACAAAAATCGGGCCCGGCGGAAGACACCGGACCACAGCCGCTCGGCGCTGCGCGGGCTGCGGGGCTTTACCGGCGCGCTGTCGCGGGCGGGCGAAAAGAAACGGGGTCATGTGCTCGATGAAGTCGCCGATGAGATCGTGATCCAGGACGACGCCGCCTCGGTCCTGGACGTGATGGAAGAGCTCATCTCGCTGGTGCGGACGCGCCTGGAGGCGCTCGAGACCCAGGACTAACAGGGCCAGAAAATCACCCCCCGGTTTTTTAGATAACGGAAGCGCGCTTCCGTTATGCGCTCCGTAGATGCCCCCCGCCTTGACACCCTAGTGATTGAATACAACACGGCACGAACAGGTAATAGACAGCCGTACGCACGGGTGGCTGACGGCGCCCGTCGTGAATAGCCCCAGGGCCGCGCGCAGGTAGTCATCGTGTGCCGCCCCGCCAATGAGACGAAATCAGGGTATATGAATTGTGGCGGCTGCAGCGACTGCCGGGCTGGCCCCGCGCGCCGGGACGGATTAATCGCTCGCACGGCCTGCTCCTAGAGCTTCGGGCGGAGCGCGCTAAAGATAGACGAGTGAAGATGCGTTCTGGAAACCCCTTCAAGCGATAGCGGAAGCGCGCTTCCGCTACCTGGCGCAGCAAACCCCTGTTTGACCGGGCAGTGGTCTGCAGGCGCCGCGGTGGCGGGGCAGGTCGGCGGTGAATTAGAGTTGGCGCGGCTGCGATAAGGCCCGGCGGGGAGGGGCGGCAGGCAGAAAACAGCAGCCCATACTCGCAAGAGAGAACAAATGTTCTGGGCGCTGATGGGCGGGCGGCGTCGTCTCGTAACGGAAGCGCGCTTCCGTTATGTGCAGCCGCTAGTGAGAAGCCTGGAGAAAGCTTTGGGGTGTGCAGGATCTCTTGAGGCGTTGTGGCGCCAACAGGGCTTAGGTTAGGGCACTACGGCCGGAGGGGCGAGGTCGGCCAGGGCGAGCTCGAGCGAATCGAAAGAAAGGGGTTTCGCCAAGAAGCCAACGGCCCCCAGGGCGGTCACCCTCCTCTTCAGCTCCTCTTCGGGGAAGGCGGTGATCATGATCACGGGAATCGCCTCGCCGTTAGGGAGGGCGCGGATGCGCTGCAGTGTCTCAACGCCGTCGAGCTCCGGCATCATGTAATCGAGGAGGATGACATCGGGCGCCTCATCGGCGAGAAGGCGGAGGGCCTCGCCCCCTGAGTTGGCGGCGGTCGCCTCGTATCCCATCATGTCGAGTGCGGTGGTCATAAGATTGGTGGTGTGGGTCTCGTCGTCTACGACCAGAACGTTCGGCATGTTGCGCCCCTTTCCGTTCCGCATTCTAGCGTGGGGTGGGGCGCAAACCGGCTTACAGGCCAGTTACAAGCGACAAGGGATGGAGGGCGTCGTCGGGATCTGGTTGGCGGCTATGGTCAAGAGCCCTTGGTGGGCAGGTCCAGGCGATAGCCCAGGCCGCGAATCGTCCTCAGTAGCTGGGGCGAGCTGGGGTCCTCTTCAATGGCTTGGCGCAACCAGGAGATGTGGACGTCAATCGTCCGCATGTCGTCGGTGTAGTCAGTGCCCCACACCACCTTCATGAGCTGCTCCCGCGTGACGAGGCTACCCTTGTTCTTGAGGAGATGGTCGAGCAGTTTACAAAGCATGGGCGTGAGGTAGGTCTGCTCGGCGCCGCGGCGTACAACTTGGCGATCCGGGTCAAACTGAAGGGGACCGAAAGTGATGGCCTTGTCCTCCGATACGGGCGCGGCTCGCCGGATCCGATTCAGGAGCTTGCGTTCGGTGAAGGGCTCGACGAGCAGCTCGTCGGCCGCGCCGTCTCGGGATGGGTCCGTTCCCTCGGTGGAGAGGAGGATGAGGGAGGTGCCGTTGAGTCGGCGGCGTAGCCGGCGGATCATGCGCAGGCCGCTGGTGCGCATGGAGGCCGCGTCCAATATCACAACGTCGCTGGTGGCATCTCGGGCCAGAGCCACGCCAACGGAGGGGGCCGTTGAAACGGCGTAGCCGCGTTCACGAAGTTCGGGAGCTCGGGAGGGGTGCCGGGAGGTGCTCCGCTCGATGAGAAGCAGGCTTGTCGGATCGGACATTGTCGCTTGTTTGGGCTCCAGGGGCGCGTGTTGGTGGCCAGGATGCTCAGAAAAAGGAGTGCTTATAGACAGTATACAGGGGGCGCGCGGCTGACACAAGGAAAACGGGTTGGGAGGGCAAAACTTTAAGAAAGCGGAAGCGCGCTTCCGTTACGGGAGAGGGGAACAAGACGCCGTAGAACAAGCGTTCTACCCAGGAAGATGCGGCCCCAGGGGGTCGTTGGGGCGGGGATGGTTGAGCGGGGCCTCGCGCAAACATCGAGGAAGACATCCGTAGCGGATGGGGCGCATCGCTTGAGTGCTGCGATGCAGCATTCCGATAACAGGCACAATGGTTATAGAACCGTGATCGCTCTGTGGGAGCAGGAGTCAGGAAAGGAGAGGTGATCGAGAAGACACAATTGAATAAATAGGGACCCCAGCCCGTTGCCAGGGTGGGGGGATAGCGCCGCAGGGTAACAGCCCTGCGGTTTTCTGATTCCGGGTGTGAGAAAGGGGAGTCCAAGGTGAACCAGGATGTTCTGGAGATGTGTCGGAAGCGGT
>CAZFCJ010000185.1:0-4868 GCA_964517315.1 uncultured Anaerolineaceae bacterium
AGTCGATCGAGCACCAGCGGAGCCTCGGGGGCGAGCGCCTCACCTTCCGGCCGCAGGAAGCCGTGAAGGTAACCGCTCGGCTCAAAGTACGTCGCGCCCGTGGAGGGACAGAGCGCCCCGAAATTGTCCGGGGTGAGGTTACGATCAATGAAACGGTGCCTGCGTTGAGCCAGCGGGACGACGGTTCGGAAGGCAGTTTCCTGCTGCCAGCGGGCAAGAACATAACGCACCCCCTGATTGCGCAGGTGCGACTCGAACCGCGGCCGGAGCTTGGTGAGCTCCTCGGATCCTCGGGCGAAAAGGGTCAGGTACATTCCGAGATGGCGCGGGGTCTCCAGCCCCATCTCAGCCCGGGCGCGCAGCTCCTCGGTAGCATCGATCTCCTGAGCTTTCTTGTAGCTCTTGATCTGACCGTACGAGGCGCGGACCATATCCTCAGACTGACGCGCGACGGTCGACTTGCGCGCTTGCTCAACAACCTCCGCTCGCTCTGGAGCCCGCACGTACATGGCCACATGCAGCTGGCCGGCATAGTCGCCGAGGATGCGCGCCAGCGAGGGCATCATGTCGTAGCTGAAATTGTCGACAAAGTAGGTCGATGTGGCGACGCCATCATTGATGAGAATGCGGTCGTCCAGCTCTTCCCAGCTGCCTGGCGCAAGGAGCCGCTTGAGCGGCAAGGGCTCATCATCTGACGCGGCTACCGCCCGGGCAATTTCTTCCTCCGTCACCGTAGCCGTGTAAGGGGATTGTGGGGAACCACTGTCGAGAATCTCAGCGAAGCGCCGCTGGCGCTGATCCTGGACCCCGCCATCGGACAGAGCGCCTGGGTTGTATGCGTGCCACAGAATCTCCAGCATCTCGGCGGGCGGCAGCTCCCGCACGGTGAAACCGGCATTTCGGAAGGTGGTCGAGGCGTCGAGAATCTTTCGTTGAAAGGCATCCAGAATCTCCTGCCAAGCCGGCGAGTCGGCTGGCGGGGGATTCATGGCTCCGGATGGATGTGTGACGACGACGAACGTCCGGCGGAGCGCCAGATCCGCTGATCCCGCCTGCTCCAGAAGAAGGGCCCCCAGCATTGCAGGCAGCGAAAGCCGGCGCTGAATGTACTCTCCGGCATGTTCTGGAGCTACCCCATCGGATTGCACTTCAGCGAGGGGTTCAATCCAGGTGTGTGCCAAACGCGCAAGACGATCCGTGTAAGCTTCGATCGACTGTGTTCCGGGGATCTGAACAACCTGCCAGGAAGTGCCGTCAGGCATAGTGTGGACAACTTGAGCGAACATTTCGCCCACCGCCTCCGGCGAGATAGTGGTTGTAACCACAAACGCGTGCACCTCAAGCATTGCGACCAGATCCCCCCCGGAGGCGAGCAACGCAAAGTCCCGGACCCCTTCGACATCCACCAGCCCCTCCGTCGCACCCACTCTGCCGTCCCCACCCCCGGTGACAGAAACTGGCATTCGGCCGTTCATCCTCGACCCGATCAGCGGATAGGCGATGAGTCCGAGAAAGGCAACGCCAACGATCCCAGTAATAATCCAGTAGAGGGACACAGTATCCTCCTCAGCGCAGGTACAGGACGCTTGACCGAAGCACCATCAGATCGGCAAGGCCTCCGCCACCGAGCCATGCGATAAACGCCGCGAGCAGGGCCAGGCCGATTGCGTTAGCTACCATCACGGAGTTGGACGGAACCTTCTCCGCCGGGATCGTGAACCAGGCTCGTCGTGGAACCGCCGCCTGGACCGGCTCCGGCGAAGGCTCTTCTCGCTCCAACCGCCCCGAGGGCGAGGCCGCGCCCGCCCCGCCCCGGGTCCGCCGACGAACTCTCTGGGCGTAGCCGAGTCGGTGCAGGAGGTACTCTTCTACCGTGTACCGGCCGCCTATTCTCACAAGCGCGTAAGCGGCACTTATCCCCACAAGCCCCACCGCGATCCCCACCCTGGCGAAGAACGGCAGACTGCTGAAGAACACGAGGACTCCCAGCACGGACCCCGAGCCGACGATGGTGAGCTCGCGCGGGCCGACCGGCAGCCCGGCGGTTGTCTTCGGCTGCTCAAGTTTGGGCGGAACCCTTGTTGCCTGCATCGAAGGGCCTCTTCTCATCCGCGTCCGACCTCAAAGATCTGGGCGAGCATCTCTTGATGCGGGCCAAACGACCCGGAGAGAATCTGTTCCTGTATTCTGGCCATATGCTCGCTGGGAGCGGGGGATCTCGAGAGGCTCCCGCGGGCAGACTGTACGGCTCGCTCAAGGTTCACGAGCGAGTCGGGGGCCCCGGCCTCGGACAGGTAGTGACCTGCACGAAGGAACGCCTGGGCGTAACGATGAAAACGTGGATCAGAGGGGTCCGGATTGAATGACCACCACCCCGTCCGCCTGAGGAGGCGCATGTTCCCAGCCGTGCCGGGAAAGCCTCCATCTCCGAGTGCGTCCAGGCGGGTGGAGAGAGAGGTCATGACATCTTCCGGCTTGACCGCAGGGGCACCGAGCCCCGAACTTTGGGCGGCAGAAACGGGCTCGCCCGTCGGCAACGCGCTCCCCACGGCCGCACGCAGGTCCTTGTGAGCAACCTGAAATCCCAATGCCGCCAGGTAGCCCTCCCTGTCCGGGAAGCCGGCCTCTCGAACCTGATCGTCAAAGGGAAGGCCAGCGCGCTCCAGGCCAACGGCATGGCGGCGGGCACGTCTCATCGCCCGCTGGAAATCGGGGGAACTGGCCATGCGCCCGACCGCCCCAGGAGTCGATTTTTCACCAAGGACGGATCGCGCCGCGTCCCGCATCGAGACGCTGTAGACGCCGCCCGTTGATAGGGAGTCTGCAGTCGAGAGGGCGCCTCCAGGGCCACCCCCCCTGCCGTTAGCGGCCTGTCGAAATCCGCGCGAAGCTGCGGTCAATGCCCCCCGGACAACCGGATTTGCCGACATGCCTGCCAGTGTGGACATCGCGGCGGACGCTGCGCGCGGGGGAAGCGCAGGTGGAGCCGCCAGCGGGGAGCTGCGCCCGGCCGCCTCGGCGCCTCCAGCCCCTGGCACCGCCGCTGCTGACCCGCCCGAGGGGCCGCCGGGACCCGGGCCGGATGGACGCACGAGGCCCAGACCCGCCTTGAGAACACCCGGGCCCCCGAGCGCGAGGGCCGCGCCCGCAGCGGCCAGGACCGCGACGGTTTTCGTCGCGCCGAGCGCCTTCCGGTGCACCTCCAGCAAAGGCGCGAAGACGAGCACGCCGACCTTGTAGTTGATCCCGATGACAAGCGAGAGCACGCCGGCGACCACGAAGAAGCTCAGGAGTGCGGATCCTAGTCCGCCCTCCCCCACCGCACCCAGCATGGTGATATGCATGAGCGAGGCGACCTTGAGCAGAATAGCGTTGAGGACCGGCAGGAGCAGCAGCCCCATCATGAGCCGCGTCCATGTCCAGGTCAGCCAGCGGAACTGGGGGATCGAACCGAGCCCGATCATCAGAGGGGCAACGATCACTCCGACCGCCAGGAGGGCCGTGGTAGCAGCGAGCGCCAGGCCGAGGGCGCCCATGAGGGCCAGGACGGTGAACACGAAAAAGAAGATCAGGTAAATTCCGAAGAGCGGCACCTGCATGCCCAGGAATGTCGCACTAACCGAAGCGATCACGCCGCCGAGGATGACCTTTGCCGGCTCCAGGTGGACTCCAAGATCAGCTCCCCAAATGAAGGCGGTGAGTCCCCAAGAGGCCCGAATGCCCAATGACAGCAGGTAAAAGGAAGTCGCCGCCCCGGCATAGGAAATCAGCACATGCAGCGAGTGGGTAATGACCTCTGCCCGCGCCTCGACAGCGCCTCCCCCTCCCCCGAGAACGCCCAGAACCGTAAGGGCCAGGACAAGCGGCGCGAATACAAGCGAAACCTTGAGCATGGAGTTCCAGGCAGACCGGACGGAGGCCTCAAACTGCGGAAACTTGGCGAGTCCGGTGTGATCAACTTCGGTCAGGAAGACAAGCGACGAATCCATCGCCGGCAGAACTTCGCTTACCGCGCCGTCCATCGACCTGCGGCTCAGTTCGATAAACGCTTCCGTAATGGCCTCAATCAGCGAACTCGTCGAGAAGGTGATTGTGTGCCTGACGACCTGCTGAATGACGCTGGGCTCGGGCGTCGATGTGGCTTGTGGGACGGGCTCATCATCAGAGTCGGGTTCGGGCGCGGGTTCCGGCTGGGGAGTCGACTGTGGTAGGGGCCCCTGCCCCGGCTCTGCAAACGCCCTGGCTGGGACGAACGCCAGTGCGCAAATGACTGCCAGGGCCAATACGGCCCCGAACCACAGCTGGCCCGCGGACTTAGAAGGCAACCCTCGCACATCGCGCTCGGGCGGATCGCCAGCGCACTTCACAGGCAGCCCCTTCCCCCGTATCGACCCATCACGGAAGGATGTCCGGAATCTGGATCCCGCCCGCCAGCAGCCTCGGGACGAGCACATCCACGAGCTCTTTGGAAAGAGGCATTGAGAGAATTAAAAACAGAACCGCTGCGGCGGCGCCGATGATGCGCGAATAGCCACGGGAGGTCGCCATGGCGTTGCCAATGACGTTGCCAAGCTGGGCGTCGAAGGCACCCGTGGCCACCGCGATCACAAACAGCGCACCGCCAACACCCAGCATGAGCCGGATCAGCGCAAGCACAAACGTGGAGACAACATCCTGAACGGGGTCGAGTTGCAGCGCCTCTTCGATGGTGGTCGGCGCCGGAGCTGGGGCTTCTTCAGGCACATCGACGACCGGCAGAGCCATGGTCTCTTGAGCAAGAAAGCGGTCAGCAAGGAATTCGACAAAGTCGCCAGCGAAAGCGACCCCAAAGAGGAGAACCAGGAAGGCAACGACCGCGCCGATGGCCC
>CAZFCJ010000186.1:0-4867 GCA_964517315.1 uncultured Anaerolineaceae bacterium
CGCCTGGAGAAGAAGACCTCGGGAATGGCTGAGTTGATCGACTCCACAATCCAGGTCGTCCGAGATATCGCGACCGAATTGCGCCCCAGTGTGCTCGACGATCTCGGCTTGATCGCGGCCATCGAGTGGCAGGTCGGGGAGTTCACCCGCCGGACCGACATCCAATGCAGCCTCACGACCAATGTCGAGCAGCTGGATGTCGATCCTCGCGTGGCCTCGAGCGCCTTCCGCATCCTGCAAGAGGCTTTGACCAACGCAGCTCGCCACTCCCAAGCCAGTCAGGTTCGAGTACGGCTGAAGGACCGAGGCGAGGAACTGGAACTGCAAGTCGAGGACAATGGGGTGGGCATGGAGGAGTTTGATCTACTGGAGAGCCAGAGCCTGGGCATCATCGGCATGCGAGAGCGGGCTCATCTGTTGAACGGGAGTCTTCAAGTCGAGACCAAACCTGACAAAGGAACGAGACTGACCTTTCGGCTCCCCCACAATCCGGGAGCGGACGAAATGGAGCTACTGAGTTGATTCGCACACTGATCGTCGACGATCACGCTGTTGTCCGGCAGGGCCTGATCCAGATCCTCTCCGACCACAAGGACATCAAAGTGGAGGGCGAGGCCACCAGCGCCCGCGAGGCGATCCGAATGGGGAAAACCGAGGAATGGGACTTGGTGATCCTCGACCTGACCATCCCGAAAGGCGGAGGGCTTGATGTGCTGAATGAACTCAAGACGGCCAAACCTCATCTTCCCGTGCTCGTGCTTAGCGTCCACGCGGAGGATCAGTATGCCGTGCGGACCCTCAGGGCTGGCGCCGCCGGCTACCTTACCAAAGAATGCGCACCCGACGAATTAGTTACGGCAATTCGGCGCGTTGTGGACGGAGGGAAATACATCAGCCTGGACGTCGCCGAAACCCTGGCCGACGGTCTTTCCGGAGGACAATCGCGGCCGCTGCATGAGCAACTCTCGGACCGCGAGTTCCAGACCCTGCGCCTGGTGGCGGCGGGTATGAGCACTAAGGAAGTCGCGGAGACCCTTTCCGTCAGCTCTAAAACCGTGAGCACCTACCGGCGCCGGATTCTCGATAAACTGGGGCTGGAAACTACGGCTGACCTCATTCGCTACGCCCTCGAGAACGATCTCGTATCCTAGGAGCCCAGCCGAAGGCCCGCCTTTCGGTGGGTTTCTAGCTCCGCGGGCTCTGTAAGCTTTTTCCTACATCGAACTCACACGCTTTCCTACATCGGAAGGGGCAATTTGCCACTGTCGTCCCCAACGATGGCGCATTATCTTGGGAAGCAGAATGGAATTCATGGGAAGTGTAGCGCGCCGATGATACGGATTGAATAATTGTGAGTATGAACCTCCTTATCGTCGAAGACTCGGCGATTGTTGCGGAACGATTGAAGGAATTGCTTTCACGGGACAAGCATATCCGTCTCGTCGGTTGCGAAAGCGAGTCTGAGGCGGCCATTCGCCAGATCACCAGCGAAAAAGTAGAAGCCGTCCTGCTCGACTTGAAGCTCAAGGAGGGGAACGGGTTCGATGTGCTTCGGTTCTTGAAAGGCCGGGCCGATCCCCCTATCGTGGTCGTGCTGACGAACTACGCGACCGGCCTTTACCGCGAGAGAGGCGCTGCCCTGGGGGCGCAGTACTTCTTCGACAAGTCAACTGATTTCGAGGCGGCTGTCGTCCTGCTTCATCGATTGGCGACCGGCCGCTCCAATCAGGAGCAAGGGGAGAAGAATCCACCGGGAGACTGGAAATGAACAGGTTATTGGTTCTTGACGATGACGACCATCTTCATCAGGCACTCCACCGGATTCTGCACGGTCAGGACGTGAAGATGCAGATCCACCAGGTGGGAACAGCCGAAGAGTGCGCCGACCGGCTGCTGCATCACGATTACACCGCCGTGCTGATCAACGTGTCCCACTTGCAGATGCCGCGCTCTCTCGGCCTCGTGCGCGAGCTCAACACCAACTACCCACAGATCAACGTGCTTGTGTTTGGAATTACGTTCACCAAGCAGGAGCTGCTGGATCTGATCGAAGCGGGCACTTCGGCCTACCTGAGGGGGCCGGCCTCGGCCGAGAAAATCCTCGAAACCCTCAACAAGGTCGAGGAAGGACGCTTTCCGATCTGCCCGGATATCACCGCCGCGGTGATGCGCAGAATAGCCCAGTTGGCCGGTTATCGAATCCCGACTGCTGCGGTAGCCGACGGCAATGGGTCAGGGCTGACCCGACGACAGAACGAGGTGCTGCAGCTCATTCGTCAGGGGATGAGCAACGCGGAGATCGCTTCGAATCTCTGCATCGAAATCGGCACGGTGAAGAATCATGTCCACAATGTGCTTCAGAAGCTCGACGCGTCGGATCGGCATGAAGCCGCCAACAAGGCGTATTTGGTCCCGGAAGAGCGAGCGCCTGTCGGTTCGTAACGGACGATCCGATCTCACCCATTTGAGCCGATCAGAGGGAGGAACCATTCGATGACTCCTGGGAACCTAAGGCTCTTGCTCGTCGAGCCTCTGCAGATCAACGCCAGCCTCTGGCTGCGCCTGCTCGAGCAAGAAGTGTTTTTTACCAAGCTGGACACGGCCCGAGACACGCGCACGGCGCTCGAGGTGGCGGATCAATATGACATGATCGTGCTTGGCACCTCTTTGGACCATTTCGACGCACTCGCCTTGGTGCAGCAGGTCGCGACCTCCCTCCCCGAGGTCCGGCTCGTTGTCGCCGGCGTTCCTCGTTCCGAGGCTGCCGTTCTGCGGACAATCGAGGCCGGCGCGCTGGGAGTCATCCTGCGTGACGAAACCGTCGACGCGGCGCTGGAGACCATGCTGTCCGTGGCCGGGGGGGACTCGCGAATCGACCCTGAACTTGCCCCCGAGCTCATGGAACACCTCACGCGCCTCCGGCAATCCAGCCTCGACCCGGATACCCAAGGTCGTCGCTATTCCGCTCTCACGGACCGCGAACGCGAGGTTCTCGAACTGATCGGCCGTGAAATGAGCAACCGGGAAATCGCCGAATCGCTGTCGATTGAAGTCGGTACGGTCAAGAACCACGTCCACAGCATCCTGGGCAAGCTCGAACTGGGGAACCGCCACATGGCAGCCCGCTACCTGCGCAGCCTCGATCCGGTCACGGCCGGTCAGCCGAATCCCGAAAACTGAATTTCCTGTGTCAGGACCTGGCCGGGGCCAATGCAGCAACTGTTGGGCGGATACGGGGTGGATCAAACCTCGTCAACCAGAAAAACGGCTCAGCACTCCTCCTGCTTCGGATCGATGCCCCCCATGAACGGATGATCGCATCGGCGGCACCCCAAGCGATTGGCGGCTTGGACCTGAAGGCTGCCGAGGGCGCTTCCGTTCCATGAGAGATACTTTAGGAAAGGGCCAGCGCAGCATGCATCCGCTCCACCCCCGGCCCGTCCCCGCTTGAACAGCAACCCGAGGGCCGAACACTGAACTCCGAGCGGCTACCGCTCCGCATATCCAATACACCGTCATCGTGGTTTCGATGGTTGACAGATTTTGCGTCAATCTCCGGCTTGGGGGCTCCCACCCCCCGCGTACTCCTTGCCGGACGTGGAAGCCCAGCGGATGAAGTTTGACGGTCTTCCGGGCCACTGGGCCGCGTAATCGGCGCATTGCGGGGAGGCACGCCGCAGGCGAAAGCCGGCCGGAGTCCCCTCAGCCGGTCTTGGCCCCAAAAAGGTTTCGGCCGTCAAATCCGAACTCACCGATCCTTTACCCCATGACCGAACTTCTACCTCGCCTCTATCCATGGAGGGATGGAGTGTCCTCCGGCTGGTGCGTAATCTTCTCCCAGTACTCGAGAACAGGTGTCGGAAGCCAACATGTGCAGGAGGGGCGATCGGTCCAGTTTGCCCCAGTGGCAGGGGCCCGCCAGACCCGAGCGGGGAGCGAGACCGTGGCCGCCCGATAGGAAGGTCCCGTCGCTGCCGGCCCACAATCAGGTCCGACCGTGAAGCTCAGCTCGCGACCCGAGGTGAGACCCTTGCCCAATGTCGCAGAGAGGAGGCAGCATGCAGGGCACGATAAATATGCGACGAGCCAGGAAGGCATCAGATCTCGTCACGGTGTACCTTCAGCAGGCCAGCAGGACCGAGCTGTTGACCCGGACGGATGAAGAGCGCCTGTTTCAACGCATGGAAGAGGGGCAGGCCGCCCGGGAACGGATGGTTTCCGATGACGTCACTGCAGGTGAGCAGCGGCAGCTGCTGGCCACGGTTCAGGACGGGCTGGCCGCCCGCGAGCATTTGATCCGAGCCAACTTGCGGCTCGTAGTCAGCGTGGCAAAATCTTTCCGTCCGGTGGGCATCATGGATTTCATGGACCTGATCGCCTTCGGCAACGTCGGGCTCCTGCGTGCGATCCCAAAATTCGACTACCGGCGCGGCCACAAGTTCTCGACCTACGCGGTCTGGTGGATCCGCCAGTCGATGAGCCGGGCAGTCGACCAGTACAGCGGAGTCATCCGCTTGCCGTCCCACATACTGACTCAACTGCGACGCCTCCGCCACTACGAATCGAGATTGGAACAGAAGCGCGGTCATAGCGTCACCCCCTCTGAACTTGCTCAATGGCTCGAGGAGCCGGAAGAGGAGGTCAGGGAGCTCCAGGGTTGGGGAGCGAGGGCCGACGCCGATTCACTGGAACAGCTGATGGAGCAAGAAGTTGATCCGCTGGAACTGATCCCCGACCCAGATGGAGTGGACCCTGAGCTTCACCACACACGTCGCTCGTCGGAGCGGCTCGTATTCAACTTGCTCGAGCGCCTCCCTCCGAGAAAGGCCAAGCTGATCGAACTTCGATTTGGGTTGCGTGACGGTCA
>CAZFCJ010000187.1:0-4840 GCA_964517315.1 uncultured Anaerolineaceae bacterium
AACCGTCAAGTTCCAATAGGGTCCTGAGCAGGGAAACCATTGTGCGGTCGTCGTCGACGACGAGAACTCTCGACATGACGTCCCTATCAAATCATCAGGTCGGCGTCACGACCACAAAATATCGGCATGGACCAATGTTGGGGTCCACGGCCTGAATTCCGCAACACAAATCCGCGGACGCCGAACTCAATTGCCTTGTCACATGCAGGTCACGACCGGTTTGCACAAGCAGAGCTTCAAATTGGGTAACCTTCGTTCCCCCATTTTCTCCGGTGCGTCCCAATCGCCCGCAGCGACCCTTCTCTGGCTTCACTTCTAATTGATTTTCCTCGACCACCTCCTCTTTTCAGCGACCCTCTCCGCGCCGCTCGGGCCGTCTGGCCCGAGCACACTGCAGATGATTTTACCACAGGCCCCCGTGGTCCGAAACCCGATGCGAACCGATGTTCTGGGCCGACCTTCGGCCCTCACCCCGCACGACGCGGCGCCAGCTCCCGGTGTGCTCTTCACGCCAGCGGGACGCGCATGAAGTCGTACGCCACCTCGATCTCACCGTCGAAGGACTGCTGGGCCTCATCGATCAGCGGCCCTGGTTCTGCATCGGGCGGATAGTGGATGAGAAGCAGTCGGCCCACATCGGCGCGCTTGGCCACTTCGCCGGCTTGCCGGGCGGACGAATGCCCGACGGATGTCCCTGAGGCCTCATGGATCAGCAGGTCCACCCCTTGCGCCAGGCGGATAACTGAGGGGCACGGTTCGGTGTCGCTGGAATAGACGACCGAGAGCCCGTTCGTCGTGTCTATCCTCAGGCCAATGTTGGGCAGCATATGGCGAACCGGAGTGCTGCGAATCTGCACATCCGCCGCCTCCAGCAGCGGCATGCCCTCGGTTTCGGGCAAACGATGGAATGCGACCGGGAAGAAACCAGGCCAATTCTCCCAGCCGTAGAAGCCCATCATATCTTCGACCCGTTTGAGGCAGTGATGCAACCCATAGACGCGCAGCGCTTTGGAGCGACCGGTCAGCCACATGTTCATGAAGAGCATGGGCACTCCCGAGACATGGTCGGGGTGGAAATGGGTCAGAATCAAGTCATCCACATCCTGCAATCGGATGCCGGCCCGCGCCAGCCGCACGACCGGCGTGCCCACACAGTCGATAAGGACCACACCGTTCTCCCGCACGAGCGCGATGTGGGTGTTCTCGTGCTCCTCATTTGGAATCGACGCCGCGGATCCCAAGATCACCAGTTCCGTCATCTACCCCCCTCCCGCAAACAACAGGAGCGCCACGCGCGGGGTCACGAACACCTCGAGCGCGGCGGCTGCGATCAGGAGGGGAAGGACCACCGCCAAGAACACCCGGGCCCACTCCGCAGCTCCGGTAAGCCAACGTTTCCCCAGGCTTAGCGACTCGGAAGGGCGGATCAACGCCATGCCCAATTCGAGAATGGAAGCCCCCGCCAACACGGCGGCGGGGATCTCCAAAATCGCGTGCGGGAGGAGGAATCCGAGCAGGAACCGAGCGACCGATCCACCCGCCAGCCCGACGTTGGCCGCGAAATAGCCGACCAGCGCGAGCGGCACCATGAGCAGCACGACGGCCATCACGCCGAAAGTAAACGCCCCGAGCACGGACGCCACGACCAGTGCCCGCAGGTTAATCAAGATGATCCGAACGAAGCCGCGCGGACTCATCAAGCCGAACTGCCGGAGCTGGTCGGCGATCCTGCCCCCGAGAGCTTCGAAGTTCACCAGCTCAGGAGGTAACGTGAACCGATGCGCCACTTCGACGCCCAGCAGCCCGCCCGCCAGGAGTGCGATCATCATGAACGCCGCGCCATAGCGCAGCCGCCACAGCGACCGGGTCAGCACTCCCCGGTACCAGTCGAGCGTCGAGGTGGCCCCACCCGAGAAGGCAGTTCGAAAAGTGCGCCAAGCCCACCCCAAGTCGAGCACGTCGATGTCTCGCCCCAACAGCTCTTCACGATTGAACAGGTGCAATCCCATGCGGCCCAGCACGACGGCAATGAGCAGCAGAGCCAGCACGATCCACCAAAGAACGTGATATCGGGCCCAGAACATGATCATACTTTCGCCGATGATCAGCTGGGACATGGGAATGATAATGAACGAGGCGAGCAAATTCGCCGCACGGACCGAGGTCGTCTGGGAGGAGATCACCACTGCGCCGCTGACCATGACCAGCGCCTGCGCTCCAGTCAGTAGAATGACCTGGGCCAGGAGGGTCAGCGGCGGGTACCAGCGGACGGTGAGCGCCAGCCCGCCGAGGTAGACCGCGATGCCCAAATAGGCAGCCAGCACGGGAACGACCAGTGAGGCCAGCATTTTGCCCAGATAAAGCTGGGCGTCGCCGAGGGGAGTGGCCAGCAGCGGCTCGAGGGATAACCGCTCCCGCTCACCGGCGAAGCTCTCCAGTGCGATCACGAGCGACACGGAGATCGGGAAAAAACCCACCACCATGAGCAGGAACGGGATGAGACGTTCGGCGACGATATCCGCCCCGTACTCCTGAACAAAAGATACCGCCTGCTGGGCGGTAAAGTTCATCAAAAGGGGGAAAAACAACGTCAGAATGATGATCGGCGTGAGGATGCGCCAGTCGCGCAGCTGGTCACGCACTTCACGGCGGGTGATCAGCAGCGCGCCGCGCATGATCTCCCGTTGCCGAGTCGGCAGGACGGTCATGATTCGTCGCCCTCGAGCTCTATCTCGTCGTCTTCGACCACCCGCAGATAGACGTCCTCCAGGCTGCGGCCTACGTCCGAAAGCGTCACCACGTCGACGCCGGCCCGCTCCATCGCCCGCAGCACTTTCGGGTTATCACGGGATGGGAGGGACGTCCGATAGCGAAGCCATGTGTCTCCGTTATCGATGGCGGTCACCTCCTGCGGCAGGGCCTGCAGTGCGCCGTTAAGCGAACCTGACAGACGGAGCTCCATGATCGGGTCGCCCAACAGCTGCTGCTTCAGCTCATTCGGCGGCCCCAGGGCGATGATCCGGCCGCGGTGGATGATCGCGAGCTGGTCCGCCAGCATTTCGGCCTCCGTCAGGTTGTGCGTACAGACCACAATTGCCCGCCGCGAGCTGCGCAGACCTCCAATTCGACGGCGCACGAGCCGCGCGCTGGCCGGGTCCATGGCGGATGTTGGTTCGTCGAGGAGTAAAACGGGAGGATCGTGCAGCAGCGCCCGAGCCAGGGCCAGCTTCTGCTGCATACCGCGGGAGTACTGTCCAAGACGCAGGTCGGAGGCGTTGGACAGACCGAACGAATCCAAAAGCGCCGGAATTCGCTCAGCGAGGACCGTTCGCTCGATTGCATGAGCGCGGCCGAAGAACTCCAAATAGTCAGGCGCCCGCATTCTGGAGTACAAGCCGTGATGCTCGGTCAGCAGGCCCACCCGCCGGCGAACCTCGCGAGCTTGAGTCTTCACATCAATGCCGGCGACACGCGCCTGGCCCTCCGTGGGAAGCAGGATCGAGGCCAGCATGCGGATCGTGGTCGTTTTCCCGGCGCCGTTGGGGCCGAGCAGGGCCAGAATCTGCCCTTCCTCAACCCGCAAGGACACCGCCTCAACTGCCGTGATTTCGTCGAATTTCTTCGTAAGGTCCCGAGTTTCAATCATCGTTTCCATCGTGAGCTTGGGCATTATAGCAGGCACAAAATCAGGGACACAATCAACCCTTCGTCCCACGCTGGGACGCCACCCTGGTGAAGACCTCTGCTTTCCGCAGCCTCCCCGCGATCATGAGCCTGGCTGCCCGGCCGGGTCGGTCCATGCTATGATCCCGTCGATCCGATGCGATTCATTCCGACCACGACGTCCGAGCTGGTAGTCTTCTCGCTCCTGAGCCTGCTGGTCACTGCCTCGGCGGCCTGTCGCCTTGGGCCAGGGGCTGCCCCACCTATGACCCCAGCCCCAGCTGGTCTGATTCCGGAGGCGCGCCGCACCTCCGCCCCACTCTCGACGGCGACGAATGCGCCTGGGCCGTCAGCGACGCCGGCCGGTCCTTCCGGCCGGATCGTGTTCACGTGCCGGATCTTCGCCGACAGCCTGAGAAATCAGCTCTGCACCGTCAGCGCGGCCAGCCAACGCGCCCAGCGGCTGACCCGTGATGACGGAGCCGACCACTTCTATCCTTCCTGGACGCCGGATGGGACGGGCGTCGTGTTCTCCTCCAACCTGGGCGGCGGCTATGAGATCTTTGAGATGTCGCTTGACGGATCACCGCGTCAGCTGACCCACCACGGCCGCGCCTACGCCCCGGCGATCTCCCCGGACGGCGAGCGGCTTTTCTACACCGTCCAAGCCGGTGAGCGGACGGCCTTGTGGGGCGCAAACCGCGACGGTTCGGAGCCCCGTTGGATCGTCGGGGAGGCGTGGGACGCGGTCTGGTCCCCCGATGGGGCATGGATCCTACACGCCTCAGATCGCGGCGGCTCGATCCAACTGTGGATCGTCCGGCCTGACGGGAGCGGGCTGCGGCAGGTCACCGCGTTGGATGGCCTGCGGGGGCGAAGCGACTGGTCTCCGGATGGCGGCCGGCTGGCGACCTACGCTGGCGCCTCTTGGTCGCGCGAGATCGTCACGTTCGCCACGGACGGAGGCGACGTGCAACGCCTGACGGAGGGCGGCAACAATCTGGCGCCATCATTTTCGCCCGGAGGGGATTGGCTCACGTTCACCTCGTATCGGGACAACTTCGGAGAAGAGAACGGGTGTGAAATCTACATCATGCGGGTCGACGGATCGGACATACGCCGCTTGACCGACAATCAGCACTGCGACTGGCAACCGCGTTGGGGCCGGTGATGAGCG
>CAZFCJ010000188.1:0-4814 GCA_964517315.1 uncultured Anaerolineaceae bacterium
CGATCGCGGAGAAGCCGGAGATTTCGATCTACAAACACGACACGTTCGTCGACCTGTGTCGTGGGCCGCACGTCGAACACACCGGTCAGATCAACCCCGACGCGATCAAGCTGATGAACGTGGCTGGCGCTTACTGGCGTGGCGATGAGCACAATCCGATGCTGCAGAGGGTCTACGGCACGGCTTGGGAGGCGGCCAATGACCTGGAGGAGTACCTGTACCGGCTGGAGGAGGCCAAACGGCGCGATCATCGCCTTTTGGGCAAAGAGCTCAACCTGTTCCACTTCTCCGAGGACATCGGTCCGGGCCTGCCCCTCTTCACGCCCAAAGGTGAGACTCTCCGTTACCTGATGGAGTCCTTTGTGCGCGAAGTGCAGAGTCGCTACGGATATCAGCATGTGTGGACGGGTCATCTCGTCAAGGAGCAGCTGTATCAAAAGTCCGGCCACTACGAGAACTACCGGGAGGCGATGTTCCCGCCCATCGAGGACGACAATGTCGCCTACCGGCTGAAGCCGATGAACTGTCCCAGCCACATGACCCTGTACAAGGAGATGGGACAGCACTCGTACCGCGATCTGCCGCTGCGCATGGCCGAGTTCGCCACGCTGTACCGCTATGAGAAGACGGGGGAACTGACCGGGCTCGCCCGGGTCCGGGCGCTGACGCAAGACGACGCCCACATATTCTGCACCGAAGAGCAAATCGAGGGCGAGTTTGCGCTCGCCCTGAAAATCATCCAGGAGGTGCTCGATCGGTACCAGTTCTCGGATTATCGGGTGCGCCTATCGTTACCCGACGAAAGCGAGAAATACGCGCGCGACGCGGAAAAATGGGAGCGCGCGATCGCCGCGCTGCGGTCCGCCATGGACGCCAGTGGGCTGGAGTACTTCGAGGAGGTCGGCGAAGCGGCCTTCTACGGCCCCAAGGCCGACTTCATGGCCAGCGACGTGCTCGGTCGCGAGTGGCAGCTTTCCACGATCCAGGTGGATTTGATCCAGCCGTCCAGACTCGAGCTCGCCTACGTGGGCGAGGACAACGAGGAGCACACGCCGGTGGTCATCCACCGTGCGGTGACCGGCACGACCGAGCGCTTCCTGGCGGTGGTGATCGAGCACTTCGCCGGCGCATTTCCGGTCTGGCTTGCACCGGTGCAAGCGGTGCTCATCCCGATCGCCGACCGGCACCTTGAATATGCGCGCGGGGTGGCGGGCCGCTTGGAAGGGGCCGGGTTGCGCGTCGAAGTGGATGATCGCGGGGAGCGCATGAGCGCCAAGATCCGCGACGCACAGAACGAGAACGTGCCTTATATGCTGATCGTGGGAGACCGCGAAGCGGAAGCGGAAACGGTTTCACTGCGGCTGCGGACGGAGGAAGACCTGGGGGCTATGCCGATCGAACAGTTCATCGAGCGCGCCAAGCGCGCGATCCGGGAAGGCGGGCAGCTCGGCTAGCGGCGCACAGAGCCGCGCGCCGATTTCGATTATAATGAGCGCGCAATGCTGAAGCGAATCGCGAACTCGAGCCTGTTCATGGGGTTGGCCGCCTCGGCTCTGGCGCTGATGGCAGCCGCCATGGTCGCTGCACCCGCCTCGGCCGAGGCGGGCCCCGATCCGGCTCCTGGCGCGCCTGCGAGCGACGTCCTCTGCCCACCGCGGGCCCAGATGCGTCACGGAGCAGCCTGCGCCCAGGTCGGCCCGGGCGCGCAGTTCGCGCGCGAGCAGGCCCGCAACGTGGTTCGGAGCATGCCGCTCCCGACGATGAGCATCGACTCCAGCCTCTCTTACCTGCCGTTCAGCTACATTCGGCTGAGCAGCGACGATCCGACGTGGATGTATCCTACTCCGCAGGATGCCCGCGAGGGGACGAACCCCTACCGGGCCATCGAGCCCGGCTTTGACTACGTTTCGTGGCTCGAGTGCCAGATCGTCGACGGAAAGGCGATTTACATGATCGAACCCGGAGTGTACGTGCGGGGCGGCTCGGACTGCTCGCAAATTGGCACGTCGAACTTCCGCGGCCTGCAATTCTACCGCACTCCGCACCGTGACTTCGCCTGGCTGCTCGGCGGCACGTACACCTGGCAGCAGCCCGGCCATGAGGCGGCCCAGACCAACCACTGGGTGAGCCGCTATGAGGTGGTACCTGTGCTTGAGGAACAGGAGGTGGGAGGTCTGGTCTGGTACCGCATCGGCCCCGATGAGTGGATCGAGCAGCGGTTGGTGGCCGTCGTCCACCCGGACCGCACCCGCCCCGAGGGCGTCGAGGGGGATCGTTGGATTACGATCAATCTTTACGAACAGACGCTCAGTGTCTACGAAGACGGTGAGCTGATTTACGCGACCATCGTATCGAGCGGTTTGCGCGGCTGGTGGACCCAACCCGGTGTCTTCCAGGTTTACTCCAAGCTGGAACGCGACACGATGAGCGGCGCGTTCGAGGCCGATCGGTCCGACTATTACTACCTGCAGGATGTACCCTGGGTGCTTTACTACGATCAGGCGCGCGCCATTCACGGGACCTACTGGCACAATGGCTTCGGGTACCCGCGCTCGCATGGCTGCGTGAACCTATCTCCTATTGACTCCCGGTGGATTTTCGAGTGGGCTAAGGAAGGAACCTGGGTGCATGTCTACGATCCGAGCGGCCAGACACCGACCGACGAGGAGCTGTTTGGCCCGGGCGGGGCCTAAGCAAGGTCCCGGCGCTTATGTTCGACACGCCCCCGGTGGTCGACGGGGGTTTGTTCGTTAAAGGGAGCGCTGAGCGGTTGACGTCCACGCACCTCGGACCCCGGAGGGAGGAAAGATGGAACCGATGCAGTCGAGTTGGAGCCGATTTCGCGCCGACTTGGATTTTGGATCCTCATCCCCCTCGCTTGCTTGGCGGTGGCCGGGAAAGCCTACAGGCCGGCCCCTCAACCGCTTCTCCGTACATTGAGGTGCAGCCCGGGGACCTGCCCCTGATCCTCAGCGCTGGCCATGGTGGGAGCGAGCGTCCCGCCGAAGTGTCCGGGCGGGGTCAAGCGCTCGTGGTCAACGATTGGGGCAGCCAGGCGCTGGCGCGCGACCTGGCGGATGAGCTTGAGGACCGCACTGGTCGGCGCCCTCACCTGGTCATCAATCACCTGCACCGCTCCAAGCTGGACCCCAACCGCAGCCTGGATCACGCTGCTCAAGGTGATCCGATTGCCGAGCAGGCGTGGCGCGACTACCACGGGGCCATCGACGAATGGGCCGATTTAACGGCGGCCGGGTGCGGGTGGGGATTGTACGTGGACGTGCACAGCTATGGGGAGCGGGAGGGCGTCCAGTTCGGCTATGGACTGTCGCCCGACTGGCTGGAAGAATCGGATGAAGACCTATCCAAACGCAGCGCGATCTACGCCTCCAATGTGCGCAACCTGGCGCTCAGCTCACCGCTTCCACTGGCGGAAGTGGTCCGCGGCCCCGAGAGCCTGGGCGGGCGGTTGGAAGCGCGCGGCTATTGGGCGGTCCCCGCACCCCGTCATCCGCTCCCAGAAGTGGGGTACTTTGACGGCGGCTATTCGGTCTACCGGCATGGCTCCCGCAACGGCGGGGCGTTGGACGCGATCCAGGTTGAAGTTCCCTATGATCTGCTCCGGGGCGCGTTCCGCGCCCGATTCGTTCCGGCCTTCGCCGAATCCCTGAGTGGGTTTCTCGCTGCACACTATCGGCTGCGATTCGAAGGCGAGCGGCTGTGCTCGGGCTACGTGGATGTGGCTTGGGGCCACTGGGCGCTCAAGGCGATCCGGGCGTTGCGTGAGGCGGGGAGGGACGCGCCATGCCGGTCGCAGCCGGCCCACTTCTGCCCTGATTCCACCCTCGACCGGAGTCAGGCGGCCCAGATGATATGGGCCGCGCTGGCAGAGGCTGGCAGCGAGCCAGGGGATCTCGATAGTCCGTTCATCGACCTCAAAGGGAGTCCCGCCGCACGAGCGGTCGCCGCGCTCTGGTCCCGCGGTTACCTGGACGGCTGCAGTTTGAGCGAACCCCCATACTGCCCTGAGGCCCCGATGACCCGCGCCGCCATGGCCGCCGTGGTCGCGCGCATTTCCGCGGGACCGGGCGTGATCCCATCACCGCCTGGGGGCCAGTATCTGGACGCCTCGCGAGGGCACTGGGGCTCCTGGTGGCTGGAGACTGCGGCTCGACGCGGTGTGCTTCCCCCCTGCGCTGAGGGACCGAACTACGTGTGCCCCGATCAGCTCGTTACCCGCGCGGAAGCCGCATGGATGCTGGCCCAGGCTATCGGACTCACGCCGTAGGGATGGGTCAGCCGACGTTATGAACCCCATATATAGTACCAAAGTACCCTGCGACGGGCCATTGACCGGCCTCTACAATCGGGCAGGGAAACCCAACAAGTTGTCTTTTACTTTTAACGTTTAACGCTCCGTAAGGAAAGGGTCGTGAGGCATGTACGCTGAGAACGAGCTTCTGTTCCCGCCCTATGCTGTTCCGAAACTGCGAGATGCGCGCGGGGAAAAGTGGCAGGAGCTCGTCGATCAGGTGCTGGCTTTGCCCGAGGACGATCCGGAGGCGCTGGCTTTCTCACTGATGATGATCCGCCTCGACGGGTGCATGAGCTGCGAGACCGATTCCTATCGGGCGATGCGCGGATGTATTCCATGTGCATTGCAGACGTTGCGGCGCTTCAAAGGATCGGATCAAGAACTGCTCGACCGCTACAGCCAGGCCCTCGCCGATGTCCGAGCTTACCTTGAGACCGGGCCGGGGCGACAGCACAGGGAGAAATCAATTTCGCTTCAATTTGCCTGAGTTAGATCGGGG
>CAZFCJ010000189.1:0-4790 GCA_964517315.1 uncultured Anaerolineaceae bacterium
ATGACGAAGTCGGCCATGAACAAGTAGACCAGAAACAGCAAGATCGTCATGCCCTTCGTGCGCCTCGGATAACCTCCGACGAAGACCAAGATTACCATCAGCAGCGGGAACAACCCCAGGAGGTGTCCCAGGCCGACATGCGTGTCCCAATTTCGGCCCCCTGCGAAGATCCCCATGCCGGCGAAAAAGACCTGGGTCAAGATGCCGGCCACGAAGGCCCAGGACAGGGTCAGATATGCCAGGCGGGCGATCTTTCGTATCATTTCTTCCTCCAGTCAGACAGTTGTGGTTTCGGTGGCTCCCGTTGGGCTGGTCGAACCTGGCCGATCGCAGTACGGTAGCCACCAGCGGAAACCGGTGTGAGGTGCAAGTTCACGGTCGATTCCGGCTGTACGTGGGGCAGGTCGTACGGGACCCAGGCAATCTCGCAACTCCTGCGACCGCGGCGATCTCCACAGCGCGCGCAAGGAATCGGGTTCGTTCACGGATGATTGGGTGGATGACCCTTCGTGCTGACGGGTCGTCTCGCTCTCCAACGATCAAAACGGCTTGAACATCATCAGCCACAGGATGAGCCCCCAGCCGACGAACCCGATGGCGGCGATCAGGCCGGGCCGGCCGGAGCCGGCGATCTGCTCGAGCTCTTCGGCGCTTGCGGGTGGGTTTCTGGGCGGCTCTTTCCCCGGATAGGGCAAGCCCAGGGCCCATCTGAGCCTGTGATAATAGGCGGCGCCGAAGACGGCCATGAACACAGTCATTGCGATCAGCGTTGCCAGCGAAGCCCAAATCCAGCCCCGGCTCCACCATTGACCCATGAACCCCAATATGATCCCCAAGATCAGCATGATCAGCAGGCAGATGTAGGCGAAGGATGCCATCGATTGAGAGACAGCCAGCAACGCTTTGAGAGCTTCGGGGTCGCGTTCCTTGCGGATCCCGAACAGGGTCATCGCGCTGGCGCCGTGACCCAGCATGAACCCGAATGCGCCCAAGATGTGCAGAAACACCAGCCAGCGGTACATCCTACCTCCGTTCCCCCCACTGTCCTATGTCAGGGCCGCTGGGAACCAGCGCTCGGCGGCCAGACCCACGGTCAATCCGTAGACCAGCGGCACGGGGACAAAAGAGCCGATGGCCAACAATCGTCTGGCCAGGGTGGCGTCATCGCTCGGGATGAGCAGGAAGGGCAGCACGATCAGCACAATCAGGAGCAGGGTGCCGAACGCCAGCCCGTTCCAGGCCCCGATCCATGTGGGCCTGCGCCAAAATCGAACGTAGATCATCCCCAGCGGAATGCCGAAGAGGACGCCAAAGATCACCAGAATCGCCAAGGTGCCGCCGACGCTGAACTCGGGCCGCATGCCCTCGGCCAGCGCGAAAATCCGCATGGCGATGCGAGCGGCGACGCCCGTCAGCAGGCCGGCGGCCAAGCCCGACGCGACTCCGGCCTTCAGAACGATCTGCGGTTGGTCTTTCATAACTTGAACCTCCATCTTGTGCCACCGGTCAGAACGGCTTGAACATCATCAGCCACAAGATGACCGTCCATCCGACGAGTCCGGTGATCATGAGCAGCCACGGGCGTCCTTTCTGGATTAAGGCTTCGAACTCCTCGTCGGTGAGCGGGGTTTCTGGGACTTGGGCCTCTGAACCCTCGTTCATGGGCAGGCCCAGGCCGAGAATCAGCGGATCGAACGCGCCGCGTCCGAAGTAGCCCATGACAACGCCCAGGGCCACGAACACGCCGAGGGCGGCCCAAATCCAACCCTGGCCCCACCAGCGGCCCATAAAGCCCAGAGCGATTCCCGTCAGCAGAAACAGCAGCGTCGATCCCCAGGTGAACCCGGTCACCGCGCGGCTGCGGACCAGTGACAGCAGGGCCGCGACCCGCTTACGTTTGCGCTCGTGCCGCATCAGAAAAATCGCGCTCGCCGCTGCCCCGTGTCCCAGCATGAAGCCAAAGGCACCAAGGATATGCAAATACAAAAGCCAGCGGTACATCACACCTTCTCTCCAGGATCGAAATGCCAGGCGTCATCCTTGCCATGCATCCTAGACCTCGGCCGTGACAGGATCGTTACGGGAAACGGGAGCCGAATCCGGCGGACCTCTCTCCTGTACAATGAGCGGCAAGATTTGATATGAGCACCTCCAAACTCAACATTCGCCTCCTGGGGCCGCCCAGCATTGATGTGGACGGCGCACCAATCGAGGTCGATACGCGCAAGGCGATCGCCCTCCTGAGCTATCTGGCTGTCACAGCCCAGGAGCACGCCCGCGATACGTTGGCCACCCTGTTGTGGCCGGAGTCGGACCAGAGCCGCGCCCGCGCCGCCCTGCGGCGGACGCTTTCGGCCCTCAATCGGGCCCTGGGCAACGGATGGGTCATGGCCGACCGCTCGACCTTGGTATTGGAGGCCGCCGACGGGGTTGAGCTCGACGTCGAGCAGTTCAAGCAGCTGCTCGACCAGGTCCGCCGTCATGACCACGAGGCGGACAACCCATGCAAGCGTTGTATCGACTGGCTTGAGCGAGCGCTGGACCTGTACCGAGACGATTTCATGGCCGGGTTCACGCTGCGCGACAGTCCGGGATTCGACGAATGGCAGGTCTTCGAGTCCCAGAGCCTGCGGCGGGATTACGCTCGCGCTTTGGATCAGCTCACCCGCAGTTATGCCCGGGCGGGGCGGCTGATCGAGGCGATTCACACCGCCGAGCAGCTCCAATCCCTCGACCCGCTGAACGAAACCGCGCACCGCCACCTCATGGAGCTTTACGCTCGTACCGGCGACCGCGCAGCCGCGCTGCGCCAGTATCGAGCGTGCGTGCGCGTGCTTCAGGAGGAGCTCGGAGTTGCGCCATTAGAAGAGACGACCAACCTGTATGAGGACATCCAGGAGGAGCGTGTACCGGCCGAGGCGGCCGCTCCCGGGTTGCTGATAAGCGCCGAGGTGGGAGCGGCCGATCATCCCGCGATGACCGCCGGGACGGACCTGCCGCTGGTCGGCCGGAGCGACGAGATCGAAACCATCTGGCAGCGCTATACGGGTGCGGTCAACAGGGGCCACTTCCTGGTTGTCGAAGGCGAGGCCGGTATTGGGAAGACCCGCCTTGTCGAGGAGGCGACCGAGCTGCTCGAGGCGGGCGGTGCGCGCGTGGCCCACACCATTTGCTACGAGGGCGAGGCGGATCTGGCCTACGGCGCGCTCGCGGAAGGGCTGGCTGGCGTTCTCGAATTGGATGAGGAGTGGTGGCACCAGATCCCGACCGGCGCGCTGGCAGAGGCCACGCGGCTGCTGCCGGCGTTGGCGGCCGAGGTGCCCGACTCGCCCGACCTGCCTCCGCTGGACAGTCCAGGGGCGAGAACGCGCTTCTATGAGGCGATCAGTGAGATTTTTGTGAGCATGGGGACCTCCGAGCGCGCCGGCGTGTTCCTCGTTGACAATCTCCACTGGGCCGACGAGGCTACCCAAGAACTGCTCGCGTATCTGATCCGGAGGCTTCAAGACCGGCCGCTCTTCATCCTCGCCACCTGGCGCAGCGAACGCGTTCCTGACGATCACCACTTCCGTCGCTGGTTAGGGCAGGCTCGGAAGGCGGGAACCGCGACGCACCTCCAGCTAGCCCGGCTGACGCATTCGGAACTGCAGGAGCTTCTGGAGAGCCTGAAGGAGCGAGGGCTGGAGCTGCCAATCGAAGTGGCAGAAAGACTATATGAGGTCAGTGAGGGGCTGCCGTTCTTCATCACCGAATACCTGGCGGTGATTCGACAGACTCTGGAGCGGGGCGGCGAGTTTGAGTGGGAGGTCCCGCGCGGCGTTCGTGAGCTGCTCGAGGCGCGTCTGGACGAGCTGAATGAGACCGAAACGCAGCTGCTGGGCGCCGCGGGCGTGATCGGGCGTTCTTTCGAGTACGACGTCCTGCGGGAAGCCAGTGGTCGGGCGGAGGAGGAGACGGTTCGGGGTGTGGAGGCGCTTCAGGCCCGCGGCCTGATCGTGGAGCTGGGCGAGGCGCTCGGCGGGACGGGCCCTTCGTATGACTTCAAGCACGAGCAGCTGCGGTCGGTGGTGCTCTCCAGGACCAGCCAGGCGCGTGAGCGACTGCTGCACGGCCGAATCGCCGCTGCACTGGTCGGCGGGGGCCGTGGCGCCGAAAAGGGCGCCCGGGCAAGCCGCATTGCCCACCACTTCTCAATGGCCGGTCAGGCTGAGAAGGCGGCGGAGCACTATAAGCGAGCCGGCGATCGGGCGCGCGATCTCTTTGCCAATGCCGAGGCGCTGGCCCATTATCAAGAGGCGCTCAGCCTGGGCCACCCTGAATCCGCTGCACTCTACGAAGAGATCGGGGATCTGCAAACGCTGCTGGGACAGTACAACCAGGCGCTGGCCAGCTACGAGGCTGCGCTGTCGTACCTGCCGCCGGTGGAAGCCGGCGGCATCGAGCATAAGATCGGCGGCGTCTACCATCGCCGCGGCGACTGGGAGCAGGCCGCGCGCCACTTCGAAGCTGCGATCGATACCATGGAACCGCGGAAGTCGAGCGCTCACCGCTCGCGCGTGCTCGCTGACTGGAGCCTGAGCTCCCATCAGGCCGGTCAAACCCGGCGCGCCCATGAGTTGGCCGAACAAGCCTTGGACCTTGCCGAGCGCTCGGAGGATCAAAGAGCGGTCGCGCAGATCCACAATATCTTGGGCATCCTGGCGCGCAGCAGCGGCGACCTTGAAGGTGCCGAGACCCATTTGGCCGACAGTCTCAAAGCTGCCGAGGCGACGGGGGATCCCTTCGCTCGG
>CAZFCJ010000190.1:0-4703 GCA_964517315.1 uncultured Anaerolineaceae bacterium
ACGTGCTCGCCCGCATGACCTGGCTCGAGGCCGAGCAGGCGCTTGAGTCAGCCCGGCTGGCAATCCTCCCGGTCGGAGCGTGCGAACAGCACGGGCCCAACATGACGTTGGAGACCGACTCGGCCATCAGCTACGCGCTGGCGGAGCGCCTCGCTGAGCGACTGTATCCTCAGGCTATTCTAGCTCCGCTCATGCCCTGGGGAGTCTCCCCGCATCACATAAACTTTCCTGGGACGATCACCTTGCGTCGGGAGACCTTCGACGCCGTGCTGACGGACGTGGTGACCAGTCTTAAGGAGGACGGTCTGACGCATTTCTTCTTCGTTAATGGTCATGGCGGCAACATCGCCCCGCTGGAGACATTATGCTACGAGCTCAGGAATGAGCTCGGGGTCCGGGCGGCAAGCATGATGTACTTGCGCCTGGCAGCCGACGTGGTCAAGAGCGGGACCGAGTCCGAGCTCTACGGACATGCCTGCGAGGTGGAAGCCTCGGTGGGACTGTTCATCGCCCCGCACACCGTGAGAGAGGAGCGGGTCAAAGGTGAGGTGAAGCCCTACGAACACCCGCACACCGATCTTTACGCGGAGGGCCGGCTGGATTACCCATTTCACTTCGACGAACTGACCAGCAACGGCGCGCTCGGCGATGCCCGACAGGCGACCCATGAGTTCGGGGAGCGGATCGTGCAAGCGGCGTTAACGCGGGCCGTTGAGTTCTTGGAGAGTTTTCTGGCCGAGGAGTAGGAGGCGGGCTCATGGACATCAGGCACTTCATCGCGGGTGAGTGGGTCAGTGGATCGAACGGCGACCCATGGACGGTGCGAAGCCCCTCGACCGGCGAGGTGCTGGGCGAAGGAAAACTGGGTACGCAGTCCGAGGTGGACGACGCCGTAGCTGCGGCGCGGGCTGCGAAGAGGGACTTCTCCGCGCTGAGCGTGTTCGAGCGGGCCGCGCTGATCGAGAAGATCGCCAACTGCATTGAATCCGAGAAGGAGCAGATCGCCCGCGACCTGTCCCAGGAACAGGGCAAACCTTATCACAGCGAGGCGCTCGGGGAGATCGAGGCGGCGATACTGATGTGGCGCGACGCGGCCGAGATCATCAAGCACCTCGAGTCCGAGGTCCTCCCTTCCAGCGATCCCCACAAGCGGGTTTTCACGATCCGTCAACCGAGGGGGGTGTATGGCGTGATCACGCCGTGGAATTTCCCGGCCACGATTCCCACCGAGTACCTGTGTGCGGGACTGGCGGCCGGAAACACCATCGTGTGGAAGCCCTCCGAGTTCACACCGCTGACCGCCATCCACATCGCCCGCTGTTGTGAGCGCGCCGGCTTGCCGCCCGGGGTGCTCAATCTGGTCGTTGGCGACGGGCCGACGGTCGGCCATACGATCGCGACGCATCCGGGAATCAACGCCATAGGTCTCACCGGCAGCCCGGCCACGGGCGACAAAGTGGCGCGCGCCGCAGGGGCCAAGGCGCTGCTCCTGGAGCTCGGTGGCAACTGCCCATCGATTATCTTTGACGACGCCGACCTCGAGCTGGCCATCGAGCGAACGGCGTATGGAAGCTTCGTCAACGCCGGCCAGATATGCGACTCCGTCGATCGAATCCTTGTGCATGAAAAGGTGTATGAGCAGGTCGTGGAAGGCCTGGTGAATGCCAGTGAGGCGGTACGGCTCGGCCCTTCGCTCGATCCGGAAACGACGATGGGGCCGATGAACAACGAGCACACCGCGGCCAAGGTCGACCGCCACCTGCAGGATGCCCGCGACCAGGGTGCGGAGATACTTACGGGCGGCGGGCGGGCGGAACGATTTCCCTCGGCTCTTTTCTACCGGCCCACAGTGGTCGCCGGGGTCAAAGCGGACATGCTGCTCAACCGCGAGGAGACGTTTGGACCGGTCGCACCGATCCTTACCTTCTCGGACACGGATGAACTCGTTGAGCTGGCCAACGACAGCGAGCTCGGTCTGGTGGCAGGGCTGTTCACCCGGGACATGGGCCGCGCCATGCACCTTGCCGAGCGACTTGAGACCGGCATCGTCAACATCAACGAGGTGCCCACCTATTGGCAACCTCACACACCGTTCGGCGGCCACAGCGCCAAGCGGAGCGGGGTCGGCCGCCTGGGCGGTAAGTACACCATTATGGAAATGTCACAGCTCAAGACGGTGGTCTTCGATGTCCGTGAGGAATCTCCCCCACCGCCGCTGGCGTGACTCACGGTTGTTGACGCACTGACCCTCTCGACGGACCGATCGGAGGTGGTGTTTTGCGCATCGCAATTGGAGGGGTGCTGCAGGAAGTAAACACCTTCAGTCGGGTGGCGACCCGGCTGCAGGATTTCGCCATCGACCACGGCGATGGGTTGCTCTCAAAGTGGGAGCGCGCTCACCATGAGGTTGGGGGCTTCCTGGAAGGGGTCTCGCTGGCCGGATGCGAGCCCGTGCCTCTGCTCATGGCCCGGGCCGTCCCGGCCGGGAAAGTGACGCGAGAGGCGTTCGATTCCCTGGTTGATGAGCTCGCCGGCCGGCTCACCGAGGCCCGGCCCCTGGACGGTGCCTTGCTCGCCCTTCACGGCGCGATGGCGGCTGAGGACTATCCGGACGCGGATGCCGAAATCCTTCGTCGCCTGAGGGAGCTGCTGGGCGCCGAGTTTCCACTCGTGGTCACGCATGACTTGCACGCCAATATTTCGCAGGACGCAGTCACGCACACCACCGCGCTGCTCGTTTACAAGACGTATCCACATATCGACCAGCGACAGCTCGGCCTGCAGGCGGCCGACATCCTGGCCAGGATCCTCCAGGGTGAGGTTCGACCGGTGCAGTCGTTGTCCAAGCCGCCGATGGTGCTCAACCTCGTCCGCCAAAACACGAACGCCGAACCGGTCAAGAGCATCATGGCTGCTGCACGAGAAATGGAACGGACTCCGGGGGTACTCGCCGCGAGTCTTGCTCTCGGCTATCAGTATGCCGATGTTGAGGAGGTCGGGCCGGCGGCGATCGTGGTGACGGACGGCGACATGGAGCTCGCAAGGAGGGAGGTCGAGCGGCTGTCCAACATGCTCTGGGAAGCCCGGGACCAGCTTAAGTTTCACTTGCCGGACGCGGCCGAGGCGGTGCGGGAGGCCATCGCCTCCGAGGCGCGACCGGTCATCTTGGTGGACATGGGCGACAACGTCGGAGGGGGATCAGCTGGCGACGGCACGATTCTGCTGAGAGAGCTTCTCGATCAGGGCGCCGAAGGGTGGCTGGTCGTGCTTGCCGACCCGGAGGCCGTGCAGCGGGCAGCGCATGCGGCCATCGGAGAATCCCTGACGCTCGAAGTGGGGGGCAAGAAGGACGACATGCACGGGGAGCCAGTAGAGTTAATGGGACGGGTGAAGTCGTTACATGACGGCCGGTACATTGAAACCGAGCCCCGCCATGGTGGTATGAGGTATCACGATCAAGGGTTGACCGCGGTTCTTGAAGTGGAGGTGAGCGTCCCGGAGGACTCAAGTTACGTGGTCTTAACGACGAACCGTCAGGTTCCGTTCAGTCTCCAGCAGATCCGCAGCCTTGGTTTGGATCCCACGGAGCGGAGGATGATCGTCGTCAAATCGACGATTGCCTATCGCGCCGCATACGAGCCGATCGCAGGCCGAATTATCGAGGTCGACACGCCCGGACTGACGAGCGTGAACCCGACCCGATTCACGTACGAGCACGTGCGCACTCCGCTGTGGGGCCTCAAAGGTGAGGAGATCGGATAGGACGCGGGTTTCGCTGTGAGTGAGCGAGCAATTGCAGGACTTGAAGTGGAAGCCGACCGATTGGTGCTGAAACCGGGGTGTCCCGGCAGAGCGCGCGATCACGCCGCGTGTGTGCGATCTCCTTAGCCAGGATCATATGACCAAGGAGTGGCTCGTCGCGGGTGACGAAGTCGTAGTTGAGATCGAAGGACTAGGTAGGCTGACCAACAGGATGGCGCTGACGGATTCTCGATGAAAAAACAGGACACCTGCTTGGCCCTCCAATCTTTCGACGGAACTCTTGGCCATGTTCGAGCCCGGGCTTTCCCGATGGTGGCTGAGAGCGAACTCATGGCTCCTTTTGCTCTGGGGGGGCCTCGAACCCGGCGGCGCATCCCACTTCAGATGCCTACCAAAGCAGTTCGCCGGCAGCGTCGCGAGGATCTCTCCATTCAGGACTCAATCTTCTTCTCTCCGATCTAAGCTTTCCATCACGTCTATGGCCATGAAATTTCCCGACCCAATCGGGACGCGCGTCCCATGACATTGGGACGCGTCACCTCGTACTGTATGGGTATGACTTCAAGCGCTTGGCCGTTGTGAGCTCGGCCCGTTCCACTCCTCCGCCACGCCCGGTGAGACCAGGTTGATTTCGCCGGTGCCAGGCCCTGGTGGTCGGTGGGCCCTCATTCAGTCGAGGAGGCACCCGTGAAGAAAGTGCTGAAATGGATCGGGATCGTCCTTGGGGGGCTGCTCGCATTGGCCGTAATCGCCGCGGGTGCGGTCTATGCGATCTCCGAAGGCCGCTTCAACCGCACCTACCAGGTGCAGGTCGAACCGGTGCAGATCCCCGACGATCCCGAGGCGATCGCCTACGGCGAGCACATCGCCAGCATCCGCGGCTGCAAAGCCTGCCACGGGGCGGACCTCTCTGGTGAGATCGAGTTCCAGGACCCGATGGT
>CAZFCJ010000191.1:0-4693 GCA_964517315.1 uncultured Anaerolineaceae bacterium
GTTCGAGGGTCCTGAACGGTTGCCAGCAACAGCTGCAATGACCTGCCCGGACCGAGGTAGGGGCGCATGGCGATGCGCCCCTGTCATGGTCCAAAAAGGGCCCGCAATCGCGAAATGGCCCCTCTCCTTAAAAAGGGAGAGGGGTCGGGGTGAGGGTTCCCCTAACGTGGGATGGTGGCGCTGAACTCCTGGAAGCGCGACGTGCTTTGGCGCAGATAATCCCGCCGCTCGGGATTTTCGACGAAGTCCTCGATGGGATTGGCCCCGTTTTCGACGCGAACGAACTCCGGCTCGGGTTCGCCGTCGGTCTGTCGAGGGGCGTGCCACCACTCTCCTTCACGCAGCATATATCGCCGATCCCCATCGACGAAGGCCATCTGATTGTACTTGTACTTAGGCAACGTGTTCCCGTGGTTGTCGTACCAATAGCTCTCGAGCACGGGGAGGTTGTTCGGCTGCTCCTCGAAAAGCCCAGGGCCGGCGTGATCCACCCCGGCCGCCTCGAGAATCGAGTCGAACATGAAGCGGGTGCTCACAGGGTGGTCCAAGATTTCGCCCGGGCGGTGGTCGTGGCCGAACCACATAAGCGGAACCCGATTTCCGGCGTCGGTGACGTTCGAGAAGTGATAGAACCAGCCCTGATCGCCGAAGTTGTCCCCGTGGTCGGATAGGAAGATCACCAGGTTCTCCTGATCCTCATGTAGCTCGCACAGGAACGAGTCGAGACTTTTCGACAGAAGACGCCAGCTCTTCCTCTGACGGTTACGCAGGATTTCGGCGATACGAGGGGGAATATATTCGCTGTCGCTGGTCAAGAAACTCTGGTTGACCATGTGGTACAGACCGGCCAGCTCGCTCAGACGATCGGTCCAAGCATCAGCGCTCAGTCGGAAGGTCGGTCCGACGTGGTAAGGGAAGTGGGTCTCCATCAAGTTCATAAAGAGGAAGGTGCGCTTCCCTTGGGATTCGTTCTCCCGCAGCACGCGCCGGGCGCGGCGGAAGATGTTCTTGTGGGTGTTCTGAACCCAGCATTTGCCCACACGCAGGTCCTTGGTCAGTTGGTGAGCGATGCCGTCCCTGGACAGCAGCAGGCGTCGAACGCGCGGCTTGGCCAGCAGGACGAAGGTGTTGAACAGTGACTTGAAGCGCGGCGTGACCATCTCCCAGATCTTGTCCACCTGCTCAAAACCGCGGTCGATGCCGAAGAGCTCGGTGGTCACCACATTGGAGGTGACCTGGTGCGTGCGGTAACCGCTGGCCTTAAGCTCCTCGGCGAGCGTCGGAATGCTCGGATCGAGACGCCGCGTCTGGCTCGTCGCGCCGTGCTCATGTGGCATCAGGCCGGTGAAGAGCGAGGCGTGAGCCGGCAGCGTCCAGCAGCCGCTGGTGCGGGCCTGGCTGAACTGAACCCCGTTGCGCGACGCGTAGGGCAGCAGCGGATCGCCATTCTGGTACACGGAGTCGTAGCGCAGGCTGTCGGCGACGATCAGGATGATGTTCCTGGGTTGGTTAGATTTCAATGGGGTGGTCACCTCGACGGATGTAGGTTCGGCAAATTCCAGTGTTAAGGATAATCGATGAGCGCGTTTTGTGCTTGGGCGATTACGTCATAATAGCTCGGCGGCTGGGGACCGGAGACCGGAGACTCAACAGGACCTTCCCGTGCTCCTATCAATTCCCATATATGCCCTTCATGTCTTCATGGTTAGCCGCCCGATCCGAAATTCCGAATCCCGTACTTCCAAAGGCACCCCACGCCAAACTACATCCACCCAACCCTTTGTGAATCTTTCGATCAACGTTCGTGTGCTCTGAAACTTTGTGGTTATCCCTCCCGTTCCCGCATCCCAAACCTCGCGTCTCATTGGGACCAAAGTACCATCCGCCGGCGCGCGAAGTCACAAACGGCCGACTTGCATATGTTACCTCACGATGCTAGAATTTGAACCCATTTGACCGAAGATATCGGGGTCGCCGCCGTAGGCTAGGGTACATGTGGCGGCGAACGTTTGTCCTATCCCGGGCCGGATCATGCACTGTCCGTTCTGTCAAAGTCAGGACACCCGCGTCGTCGACACCTCCCATGATTCAAAAGGAGGCATCCGTCGCAGGCGCGAGTGCCAGTCCTGTGAAAACCGCTTCACCACGTATGAACGGGCGGTGCAAGCGACGCCCATGTTGGTCAAACAGGATGGAACCCGCGAGGAGTTTGAGAAGGAGAAACTGATCCGAGGCATCCGCATCGCCTGTGCCAAACGTCCGGTGTCGGCAGCCGAGATTGAACGGCTGGCCGGTGAGGTCGAATCGCACCTTCAGGCGATGGGCAAGGCCGAGGTCTCCTCGCGCGTGGTCGGGGATCTGGTCATCGGAGGGCTGAAGGACCTGGACCAGATCGCCTATATCCGCTACGCGATCGTTTATCTGGGGCTGGACGATCTCCAGTCCCTCAGGGAGGAAATCGACCAGCTCCTCGGGGGCTGAGCCGGAGCAGCCCGCTGCGGGCATCTCGGATGCCCTGCGGCGGTTTTCTCGTCCCTGTCAACTGGACAGCAACCCATTGGTTCGAGAAGCACGCCAATACGTCGGAGGGAAGGGTCATGCTCGAGACAGATAGAACGGATGTCGAAGTTCAAGAAGCAGGTATCAAGCCCCGACCTCCTTTACCTGACGATGCTCGCCAGGTGGAGCTTTCGGAAAACTCTCTCACGGTGCTCAAAAAACGCTACCTGCGGCGCGGGCCGGACGGCGAGCCGGCCGAAACCGTGGAGAAAATGTTCTGGCGCGTCGCTTACAGCATCGCCGAAGCCGAGACCGAGTGGGGCGGCGAACCGATGGGGGTCGCCGAGCGGTTTTACAACCTGCTGATCGACAAGCGCTTCTTTCCCAACTCACCGACGTTCACCGGCGCCGGCACGCCGCTGGGCCAGCTGGCCGCATGCTTCGTGCTGCCGATCGAAGATGATATGGGCCGCGAGCCCGACGGCATCTTCCAAACGCTGCGCGATGCAGCCCTGATTCAGCAGACGGGCGGCGGCAATGGGTTTGCGTTCTCCCGGTTGCGCCACAAGGGCGCGTTAGTCAAGTCCTCGATGGGCCGCGCCACCGGGCCGGTCGGCTTCCTGCGGGTTTACGATCGGGCCTTCGGCGAGATCGCCCAGGGAGGCACCCGCCGCGGCGCCAACATGGCTGTGCTGCGCGTCGATCATCCCGACATCCGCGACTTCATCACCTGCAAGGTCGACGAAAACCAGATCACCAACTTCAACATCTCGGTCGGCGTCACCGATGAGTTCATGCGCGCCGTCAAAGAGGATGGCACCTACGATCTGGTCGCCCCGCACACCGGGGAGCTCGTCGAGACGGTGCGGGCGCGGGATATTTTCGACATGATCGTCGAATACGCGCACCACAACGGCGAGCCCGGGGTGCTGTTCCTCGATGTGGCCAACGACGCCAATCCGGTGCCACATCTGTACGAGCTCGAGGCCACCAATCCGTGCGGCGAGCAATGGCTGGGCCCCTACGAGAATTGCTGCCTGGGTTCGATTAACCTGGCCCAGCACCTCGGAGCCGAGGGGACGGTGGATTGGGAGAAGCTGCGCGAAAGCGTAGCGCTGGCCACCCAATTTCTGGACGACGTGGTGACAGCCAACGCCTACGTGCCCGCCGTGCCCGACTTGGAGCAGGCGGGCCTGCGCGCCCGCCGCATCGGCCTGGGCATCATGGGCCTGGGGGACATGATGTATCACGTCGGTGTCCGCTACGGCTCCGAAGGAGCCCAGGAGTTCGCGGCCCAGGTGATGGAGTTCGTCCGCTACCAATGCATGCGCACCAGCATCCAGCTGGCCAATGAGCGAGGCCCGTTTTCGGCCATCGAGGGCTCGATTTACGATCCGGATGAATTGACCTGGGAGCCGCCAAAGCCGGTAGCGCCCTATGACCGTGACTTCGGACGCCCTAAGGTCGCTTGGGAGGAGATTGTGGAGGGGATCAAGCGCCACGGCATCCGCAACGCAGCGCAAACCACAATCGCGCCCACCGGAACGATCGCCACCGTGGCCGGATGTGAGGCCTATGGCTGTGAGCCGGTTTTCGCGCTTGCCTACACGCGGCATGTCAACGACGCCGGTGAGGATCTGCAGCTGACGTACACCAGCCCGCTCTTCGAGAAGGCGCTCGTCGACGCCGGGCTCGAGGATTCCACCCGGGCCGAGATCGTGCAGGAGGTGGTGCAGCGAGGCACCTGCCAGGGCATCGAAGCGGTCCCCGAGTCGGTTCGCCACACCTTCGTGGTCTCCTCCGACATCACGGCCGACGAGCACGTGGGCATGCAGGCCGCGCTGCAGGCGTTCGTCGACAACAGCATCTCCAAGACGTGCAACTTCCCGGAAGGCGCCAGTGAGGACGACGTGGCAAAGGCCTATTTGAAGGCCTGGGATCTGGGATGCAAGGGCCTGACCGTCTACGTGACCGGCTCGCGGCAGAAGGTGGTGCTCGAGACCAAGGAGACCGCCGATAAGAAGCTGGGCCACCAGGCGCGCGATCAACTCACGATTTGGAACGAAAAGAAGAAGCCGCGCCCGATGCGATTGAAGGGTTCCACCTATCAGATCGAGACGCCGCTGGGCAAGGCCTTTGTCACGGTCAACGAGAACGGCGGCGGGCAGCCGTTCGAGGTCTTCATCACCACCGC
>CAZFCJ010000192.1:0-4691 GCA_964517315.1 uncultured Anaerolineaceae bacterium
TACAATGCCGGGCGCTGATTGGGGCGTGGTGCAACGGTAGCACAACGGACTTTGGATCCGTTGATCCAGGTTCGAATCCTGGCGCCCCAGCCTACTACGCAGAGAACGTATCGGACCCGAGTGCCTGACGACCCTCCCCTATCTATACTCTCGCGACAAACTGACAGGCTGAACGCACGCCTTACAGTGCAGTCCCTTCGCGCGGCGCGCGCCAGGGGCTGCCGCGCACCGGAGGAGGTCTCATGATGGAGTGTGAAGCTGTCGTACTGGCCGCGGGTCATGGGACCCGCATGAATTCTTCTTCTCCCAAAGTGCTGCACCGCTTGTTGGGGCGCCCGATGCTGCGCTGGACCGTCGACGCCAGTGCGCAGGCCACCGGCCGGCCGGTGACCGTCGTTGTGGGCCCGGAGGGGGATCAGGTGCGTTCGGCTCTGCCGGGCGATCATCGATTTGCCGTTCAGGAGGAACGTCTGGGCACGGCGCACGCGGCGCAGCAGGCCCAACCGTATCTCAGTGACGGAGCAGAGCTGGTGCTCGTGGTGAGCGCCGATATGCCGCTGCTGCGTCCGGAGACGCTCGCCAGATTGATTGAGACTCAAACCGGCAACAAAGGTCCGCTTACCGTACTCACCGCTCAGGCCGACATATCGCGCGGCTTCGGCCGTGTGATGCGCGATGAGCAGGGCAGGCCGACGCGAGTCGTCGAAGCCGCCCACGCCTCGCCGGAGGAACTGGCGATCCGCGAGCTCAACGTAGGTGCATATTGCATCAGGGCCGATTGGCTTTGGTCCCAGCTGCCGCGGCTGGACGTCTCTCCCAAGGGCGAGTACTACATCACCGACCTTGTCGAGGCCGCGGCAAGCGAGGGGCAAGAGGTTCAGACCGTGTCGGTGGATTCGCTGGACGAGACCATCGGGGTGAACACCCGTGTCCACCTGGCGGAGGCTGAAGCCGCGCTGCAGCGCCGGATCAATCGCGCTTGGATGCGGGCCGGCGTCACCATGCAGAACCCGGATGCCACGTACATCGGCCCGGAAGTGCAGCTGGCGCCGGACGTCGTTCTGCTGGCCAATACGCATCTGCAGGGGCGGACCACGGTCGGGGAAGGCACCACCATCGGGCCAAACAGCGTGGTCAGCGATGCCCGCATCGGAGAGGGGTGTCTGGTACGGGCCTCGGTGGTTGAAGGGGCGGTGCTGGAGGATCGGGTCGAGATCGGCCCGTTCTCCCACCTGCGTCCCGGAGCCTATTTGGAGCAGGGGGTGCACCTTGGGAACTTTGGCGAAGTCAAGAACAGTCGGCTGGGACAGGGGGTCAGAATGGGACACTTCTCGTACATCGGAGACGCCACAGTGGGTTCCCATGTGAACATCGGCGCGGGCACGATTACCTGCAACTATGACGGCGAGCGAAAGCACGCGACCGAGATCGAAGAGGGCGCGTTTATAGGCAGCGATACCATGCTGGTGGCACCGGTCACGATTGGCAAAGCGGCCCGCACCGGGGCGGGCGCGGTCGTCACCAAGGACGTTCCCGAAGGCACGATCGCCGTCGGTGTACCCGCCCGGGTGATCCGCAAGCTGAAGGACGGTGATGAGTAGCCTGCTCGGGTTGGCGATTTACCTGGTGCTTGTGGCCGTAAACGGCCTGTTGGCGGCCGCGGGCAGCGCCCTGAAGAACAGCCATCCCACCCGATTGCGCCAAATGGAAGAAGAAGGCGTGCGCGGCGCAGCGGCCGCGGCCCGCGTGGCTTCGCAGGCTACCCGTCTTCTTGTCTCACTGCGGGTGGCCCATGGCGCCCTGCGCTTGCTGGCCTTCGCCGTCGCGCTGTACACTTTGGCCCCCATCGCGGCCTCTCTCCAGCAGCCGCTTGCATTGAGCCTGGTCGCTCTGATCGGCGTGGCCTGGTTCGTGGTCGGCTCGGTCGAATTCGTGTTCGAGAATTTCGCCCTCCGCAGCCCGGTCAAGTGGGCGCTGCGCCTGGCGCCGTTGGTGGCGGGCGCTGAGATCCTGCTGTCGCCCGTCATATGGGTCATGCTGCGCATCGGCCGGCGGATCGCCCGCTCACCCCTGGGTCGCCAGTACCCGCTGGTCACCGAGGAGGAAATCATGACCCTGGTCAACGCCGGGCAGGAAGGGGGCGTGATCCAGGGGGAAGAGAAAACCATGATTTACTCCATATTCCAGTTGGGAGATACGCTGGCGCGCGAGGTCATGGTGCCGCGCATCGACGTACTGGCATTTGAGGACGACACCTCGCTGCGAGAGGCGACATCGACGTTGCTGAATACCGGCTACTCGCGGGCGCCGGTGTTCCGCGAGACGATTGACAACGTCATCGGCTTGATTTATGTGAAGGACTTGTTGGCGGCCTGGTTCGAGGGCATCGCTGAGGAATCCGTGGCGGAGCTGGTCCGGGATGCGTATTTTGTTCCGGAGGCCAAGAAGGTCGACGAACTGCTCACCGAAATGCAGGCCAAGCGCATCCAAATGGCCATCGTGGTCGACGAATACGGCGGTACCGCCGGGATTGTGACGTTCGAGGATATCGTCGAGGAGATCGTCGGCGAAGTGCGCGACGAGTACGACGTGGCCGAGGAGCTCCCGTTCCAGAAGATCGAAGAGGACGAATACATGTTCAGCGGCGGCATCGATCTCGATGATGTCAACCAGTTGATCGACGCCGATCTGCCCAAAGACACCAGCGAGACCCTGGGGGGGTTCATTTACAGTCAACTGGGCCGGGTGCCCATGCCCGGTGAGAAGCTCGAGGCCGGTGGGCTCGAATTGGTCGTTGAGCAGGTGGTGGGCCGGCGCATCCGCAAGGTCCGCGCCTTGCGCATGGAAGACGCCGAAGAGGAAGTCGAGACGCACACCAATGGCGATCTCCGCTCCGCAGAGGACTGAACTCGCCCACCGGGCTCATCAGGCCCGGGACGGAGCCTACGCGCCGTATTCGAACTACCAGGTCGGGGCAGCCTTGTTGACCGACGAGGGCACCGTTCACGTCGGCTCGAATGTCGAAAACGCCTCTTATCCGCTCAGCATGTGCGCCGAGCGGGTCGCCGTGTTCAAGGCGGTCTCTCAAGGTGAGCGAGGTTTCGAGGCCATCGCGGTCGCCACCGAGAACGGGGGCTCGCCGTGCGGCGCCTGCCGCCAGGTGCTGTCGGAGTTTGGTCTGGACACGATTGTCCTGTTGGTGGATGGTGAGGGGGCGGTCGTGGAAGAGACGGACGTCCGCGGTCTGCTGCCGCTCGCCTTCGGCCCCGGCGATCTGCCTTCGTAGCGAGATCTTCCCGGCTTTCGCCCCGGAACCCCATATTTTTGCCGTTGGTATAATCGCTGCATGACCTCCCGAGAACGCGTCTATCGCACGGAGGCGGTGGTGCTGCGCCGCATGGATTTGGGCGAGGCCGACCGCCTTTTGACGCTGTTCACCCCCGATGAGGGCAAGATCCGGGCCATCGCCAAGGGGGTGCGCCGGCCCGGCTCCCGCAAGTCGGGCCACCTGGAGCCGTTCTGCCGCACCCGCCTGTTGCTCGCCCGCGGCCGCGAGCTGGACATCATCACTCAGGCGGAGGCGATCGACCAGTACCCAAAACTGCGGGGGGACCTGGAACCGCTCGGCGTGGCGGCGTACGTGATCGAACTCTTCGACCGCTTCACGGTGCAAGAGGGCGGAAATCGCGCTCTTTATGAATTGCTGCTCGGAGCGCTGGACCAGCTGGAAGCGGGCGCTGCTCCAACACCCCTGAGTCGCTATTTCGAACTGCGCTTGCTCGATCTGGTCGGCTACCGCCCCGAGCTCTTTCACTGCGTCGGGTGTGGGGACGAGATCCAGGCGCAGGACCAGTACTTCGCTTTCGGGCAGGGAGGGGTGCTGTGCCCCCGCTGCGGCAAGGGTCATCGCGAGGCCCAGCGCATCAGCTTGGCCGCGTTGAAGGTGCTGCGCCACTATCAACGCAGCAGCTATGAGGTGGCCGTGAAGCCGAAAGTGCGCGCCGCGGTGCAGGCCGAGGTCGAGAAACTGATGGAGGCCTACCTCACCTACCTGCTCGAGCGGAAGTTGAACGCGCCTCGCTTCCTGCGTCGTGTGCGCGAACAGCGGCGACCGGGTTTGAAAGCCGACGTCTCGCCGTAGCCAAAAGGCGGATCGCTTTGTCCCCTGAGGGTTCCCGACAATCCACGCTCCAGGAGATCATCCTTCGTCTTCAGGACTTCTGGGCCGACCAAGGATGTTTGATCTGGCAGCCCTATCACACCGAAGTCGGGGCAGGGACGATGAACCCGGCCACCTTTTTGCGGGTGCTCGGGCCCGAACCCTGGTGGGTGGCCTATGTCGAGCCCTCCTTCCGTCCCGCGGACGGCCGCTACGGTGAGAATCCCAATCGCTGGCAGCACTACTATCAGTTTCAGGTCATCCTCAAACCTGATCCGGGTGATCCCCAGGAGCGCTATCTTGGCTCCCTGCAAGCGCTGGGGATCGACCTGGACCAACACGACATTCGTTTCGTGGAGGACAATTGGCAGGACCACACCCTCGGCGCCTGGGGGCTGGGCTGGGAGGTCTGGCTGGACGGTCAGGAGATCACTCAATACACTTATTTCCAACAGGCCGGCGGCCAGACGCTTGATCCGGTCTCCGTGGAAATCACCTACGGCCTTGAACGCATCGCGCTGGCGCTGCAGGG
>CAZFCJ010000193.1:0-4667 GCA_964517315.1 uncultured Anaerolineaceae bacterium
CTTGGCGTCTTTGTGGTTAGCGTTCCGAATCCCGAGTCCCGAGTCTCCAGTCTCCGGCCCCCAGATTCACCGCAGAGAACGCGGAGATCGCGGAGGGAAAGATAGATAACACGAAGACACAAAGACTCAAAATAACGCTTTGTGTTCTTATACATACGACTTTGTGCCCTTGGTGTCTTGGTGGTTAGCCTTCCGGATCTCGAATCCCGAGCTCCCAATCTCCCGAATCCTTCATTGAAAGGATGGAAGTGGATCGATCAAGCTTGAGAATAGGAATTGTCGGTTGTGGGCGGGTGGTGGAGAGATTTCACCTGCCTGCGCTGCGCGATTTGGGCGCGCTGGCGGTCGTCGCGGCGGCTGATGCGTCCGCTGAGCGGCGGGAGTGGATCGAGTCGCAGATCCCGGGCATCAGGACGTTTCCGAGCGGCGATGATCTGTTCGACGACGTAAAACTGGACGCCGTCCTGATCGCGGTCCCGCCCGCGCAGCAGGCCCGCTGGGCGCTGGCGGCGCTCGATGCCGGGCTTCATGTGATGGTCGAGAAACCGGGCGGCGTCTCACGAAGCGAGGCCGAGCGGCTGGCCGAGAGAGCCGCGCGCTCGAAGGGCAAGCTGCGCGTCGGCCTGAACCGGCGATTCATGAGCAACTACCGGCGTCTGCGCAAGAAGCTCCACCACGAAGCCAGATCCGGACCGTTTCAAGGAGTGTATTCCTTGGAGGTGGACCGCCGGGCCTGGGCCCCGGTCGGCGGGATGGAGGACCTCGGCTCGACCGCTGCGCTTCTGCTCGACCTGGTGCCGCACCAGCTGGACGCGCTGGGCTGGCTGATCCCAGATGAAATCGCCCGAGTCCGCGGGCTGACGAACGAACCGATCGCCGGCGGCCGCGAACTGCGCTTCGAGGTCGAGTATCAGCGCGGAGGCCGTATCGAGTGCCGGGCGCGCCACGGGCGGGCCTACGACGAGCGCCTGTGGATCGACAGCGAGGAGGGTGCGGCGGCGCTCTACCCGACCGGAACCGTGACCGGGCGGCTGGCCGCAGCGCCGGCGCGCGACTACGCGCTGCCGATATTGACCTGGCTGGACCGAAAATGGATCCGCCTGGGTCGCAGGGCCGACGTCATGGCGGCCAGTTTCTTGGCGCAGCTGGAAGCGTTCGCCTCCGAGATCCGGGGCGGTCCAGCCGACGAGCTGGCATGCGGGGCGGGGCATCTCGTGGCGGTGCACACCTTGCTGGAGGCTGTGGGAGCGGAGGTCACTCCACGCGCTGACCCGACCGGTGCAGCGGGAACGAGGCGCGGGTGAACCGACCGATCCGGGTTCTCCACATCTCCGGACCCCTCATCACCGGGCGCCCTCGACCGCGGCCTCTTCGGTGCGCTCGAGGTGCATATCATTTGCACGTGCCTGAGGGCGTATTAGAATTTGGGGGCCAGTCAGATGCTCGGACTTCTCTTGAGGATCCATGATGCAGATATCCAGTCAAGCTCATGCTGCGCCCGAAATCTCGGTCGTCCTGGTCGTCGGCGAACGACGCGTTCGCTCCGGCGAAGCGCTGGCGAGTGTGCTGCGCCAACAGGGAATCGATAAGGCGGAGGTCATCGTGATCGACGCTGGAAGCGAGGATGCGCCGACTCTGCCGGGATTACAAGGCGATCGAGTTCGCCACGTGCCGACGGCGGCGGATGCCGGCTTCGGCGCGATGAAAGCCGAGGGCTTCCGCCGGGCCCGGGCGCCGATCGTGGCGTTCCTGGAGGACCACGTCGTGGCCCGCCCTGGATGGCTCCGGGGGCTGCTGGAGGCCTTCGAACAGGGATGGGACGCCGTGGGTGTCGAAGTCCATAACGCCAATCCGGAGGTCGGGATCGGCGGTGTGGTGGGCCGCATCAACTACGGCTTGTGGGCCCCGCCCATGAAAGCCGGCCCGTCGTCCATGCTGGCGGGCAACAACACGGCCTACCGAAAGGATGCGCTTGTTCGCTACGGCCCCGACTTGGACCGGTTGCTGATCAGCGACACGGTCCTTCAGGAAAAGCTGGCCGAGGACGGCGGGCGGCTCTACGCCCAGCCGGCGGCGGCGATCGAACATCGCAATCCCACAACCCTCTGGCACGGGATGAAGGCCGAGTACCTCTATCACTGGCCCTATGGTGCCGTGCGGGCCGGGGCGCTCAACTGGCCATGGCTGCAGAGGGCCAAGTACGTTCTGCTGGCGCCGGTGATCGTGGGACTCCGGTGGATGAGGCTCGTGCGGCTCATGTCTCGCAGAGGTCCGGGCTCACCAATCGAGCTATTCAAGGCCGCCGTTGTAGCCCTTTGCCTGGTCGGAGCTGCAGTGGCCGGCCAGACTCTCGGGATTGCCTTGGGCCTTCGCCAATCAGAACGTCCGTTTACCGAATTCGAGCTCAATGGGCCGCGGCCAACCGCCTCCGAGCTGCGGAGTTGAATGCCGCGCGTCTCTGTGCTGATCCCCGCTCTCAATTCTGCCAGCACGCTGGGGGCGACGCTGGATCACCTGGCCGAGCAAAGCCACCGCGACTTCGAGGTCATCGTGGTCGAGAACGGGCCGGATCGGCTCGGTCGATCCGCCGTGGAGGCGAGGATTCCGGGTGCGACGCACCTCGAGTTCGAGAGTGCGATGCTTCCGCATCGGGCGATCAACCGCGGGCTTGACTTCGCGCAGGGCGAGCTGCTGGCGTTTACCGACGCCGACGCCTATCCGGCGCCGGACTGGCTTGAGCAATTGCTCGCGGCGCAAGCCGAGCGTGGACCGGTGATCATCGGAGCTGTCGCCGACTACGGCAATGGTTGGATTTCGGAGGCCGCGCATCTTTGCAAGTTCGACAAGTGGCTTCCCGGCGGTTCGCCACGCCTGGTGGAGGAAGGCCCGACGGTCAATATGCTGATCGAACGGTCCGCCTTCGAGCGGGTGGGCCCGTTCGCTGAGGACACGATTCACGCCGACACCGATTTGAGCTGGCGGCTGCGCCGCGACGGTTGCAGCCTCTGGTTTGAGCCGAAGGCGGTCGTCGCCCATCATCACCGGCATACATTCGGAAGCCTGCTGGCCGAGCGGTATCGGCGCGGTCGTAGATTTGCCCGTTTTGAACGGCGATGGATCCAACGCGGGCGTGGCAGCATTGTGACCAGAGCGGGCGCGAGCCTGGTTCCGCTGAGGCTGACAAATCAGCTCTTGAGGGTCAGCCGCAATGCGGCAGGTGCGGGGATGACGGTCAGCTTTCTGCGCTCGTGGCCTATCGTCGCTCTCGGACTCTACGCGTGGCTTCTAGGGGAGGCGCACGGGCTCCTGGCGGCGAACAAAGGGGCGGATGAGGTCGCGCCGCCCTGATGGGTGCATGGCGAACAGTGGAAGCGGGTGGTTTCGCCACTGTATACAAACCCGAAAGGTTACAGGGCGAACACAAGGTTCGCCCCTACGAAGAAGGGGACATGGAGGCGTCGTCATATGTTGGTCGGCGGCGCCGTGCTGTCGGGCCGGGCTGGAGATGAGGATCGCCCTCCTGGTGCACCATCCGCTCGATTCGGGCGGGGACGTGGCACGGGCGCTGGCGCTGGGCCGGGAGCTGGGCCGACGGGGTCACCTCGTCAGTCTGCTCTGTGAATTCCCGCGCCGGATATATCGATCCGCCTCTCGGATCGAGGTGGTGCGGGGCCCACGTTTTCAGCCTGGCCTTCTGCGCGATAGAGGCCTGCATCCGATCTCCGTATTCTGGCGCTGGCGCTGGCTGAGCCGCCGCTCGATCGAGGTCGTTCACACGTTCGGCGTGCGGCCGACGGTGGTGATGCCGGCCGCGTTGGCCCAGCGCGCCGGCGTGCGGTGGGTGGCGGACTGGTCGGATTACTGGGGTCCGGCGGGCATCGCCGCCGAGCGCGGTCCGGTCGATCGCTGGACGATGGGTGCGCTCGACGGCTGGCTGGAGCGTTCCAGCCGGCTGTGGGCCGACGGCCTGACCGTTGTAAGCGGGTTCCTTGCTGAGCTGGCGCAGGATTGGGGCGCTGCCCGATCGAACGTGCTGCGGATCGGCGGCGGCGCCGATGTGGTGGGCATCCGGCCGTTGGATAAACGGGAGGCTCGCCGTGACCTGGGTCTCGAACCCGACCGCCCTGTGGTGGTGTATTCGGGCCGTTCGCGGTTCGACCTTCAGCTCGTCGGGAAAATCCATGGCGAGCTGCGGGACCGGCGGCCGGCAGTTCAACTCTTTCTGCTCGGAGGGGCCGGAGCTGCCGACCTGGGGCTTGAGTCGACCGATGGAATCATCGAACTGGGCTTCCTGGCCCAAGAGTCGATGGCGCAGGCCATCGCCTGCGCCGATGTGACCTTGCTTCCGCTGCCGGACGCGCCGTTCAACCGGGCCCGCTTCCCCAATCGGCTGGGCGACTACCTGGCCGCGGCACGGCCGGTCGTCACCAACCCGACCGGCGACGCCGGCAGGCTGGTCCATGACGAGGGCGTGGGAGTTGCCGTCTCAGAGGATCCGGCGGCGATGGCGGCGGCGGTGGTGACCCTGCTCGACGACCCCGAACGCGCCCGGGAGATGGGGGCCCGGGGCAGACGGGTGGCCGAGGAAAAGATGTCCTGGGATCGGCTGGCGGTGCAGGTCGAGGGGTTTTACGATCGGTTGTGACCGGCGGCAAATGGCCATGACC
>CAZFCJ010000194.1:0-4655 GCA_964517315.1 uncultured Anaerolineaceae bacterium
TGGGCTGTGCGAACTGCGCTCGGCGGGTCGAGAACGCGCTTATCAGCCTATATGGTGTGGTCGCCGCGACGGTCGATCCGGCCGCCGGACTGGCGCTCGTCGAGCGCAACCTCCGGCTCGTCAACGTGACCGACCTGACCCAGGCGGTGGCCGGTGCCGGCAACGACAGCCGGCACCAGTACCGGGCCCACGAGCTCTGACAATTATTCTGTGTACGCGGCCGTTCAATTGAAAAGCCCCTGCCGATGGCAGGGGCTTTTTGACGTTACGCTGGGGAGCCTAACGTGGGATCTTGAGCCAGCAATATCGGTCCTCCGTCCGTTTCAGGTCCCCCCAGTCATCAACTTGCGGTCTGCGTTTGTTCTTTGATTAGATAGTTGTACGGAAGGACCAATACAATGCCCACGTACAGGGCATACACGACCAACCACAGCATGCCCAGGAAGAAGCCGCTCATGGTCAGCGGCCAGGTGAAGCCGGGCAGCAGCGGCGCCCATACCTGATACATGGTCCAGCCGAAGACGACGTCACCGATGATGCACAGGACGTAGCTGATGAACATAGCCAGTACAAGTGCCTTGAACGCGGCGACGAACGAGACTTTTCTTGCAGCCATTCCAGCCTCCTCATGCGGCCACACGGGCAGGCACCGGAGTTGCCGGTTCGCCCGCTGGCTCGGCCAGCTTGTATGCGGGTCGGATTTCCACAGCCCGCAGCCGGTTGGCATTGCCAACCACGGTTATCGAACTAGTCGCCATGGCGATCTCGGCCAGAACGGGATGCATCCAGCCAATGACCGCCAGTGGGATCATGGCGACGTTGTAGAAGAAAGCCCAGAATAAATTCTGGCGGATCTTCTGGAACGTAGCGCGGCTTAGATTGATCGCCTCGACCACACCGGTCAATTCGCCCCGCACCAGCGTGATATCACTGGCCTCGATGGCGATGTCGGTGCCGGTGCCGATAGCGATGCCCACGTTTGCCTGGGTCAGGGCCGGCGCGTCGTTGATGCCGTCGCCGACAAATGCGACCGCGCCATACTTACGCTGCAGTGCCTGCACTTCGGCCACTTTGCCGTCTGGCAGCACCTCCGCCAGCACGTGGTCGATTCCGACCTCCGCGGCAATGGCCTCGGCGGTGCGGCGGTTGTCGCCGGTGATCATGGCCGTCTCGATCCCCAGGCGGTGCAGTTCCCCGATCGCGTCGGCCGAGTCGCGCTTGATGCTGTCTGCCACCGCCACGACTCCAGCCAGCTCGCCGTCCACCGCCACCAACATCGCCGTCTTGGCCTGCCCTTCGAGGCGCACCATTGCCTGCTCTGCCGAACTCGGATCGACTCCGTTTTCGCGCATCAAGGTACGTGAGCCGACCAACAAGCTGCGCCCATCCACCACGGCCGTCACCCCCTGGCCGCGGATCGCACGGAAGGCCTCCGGCTCGCTCAGCTCGAGCTGCTTCTGCTCGGCCCCGATGACGATGGCCCGTCCGAGCGGATGCTCGCTGCCACGTTCGGCCGAGGCCGCCAGCCGCAGCATCTCATTCCGTGCAAATCCAAACGTCTCCACGTTGGTTACCGTGGGCTTACCCACGGTGATGGTCCCTGTCTTGTCGAACACAGCCATCCGAACGTCCTTCATCGTCTGGATGGCCTCGCCGCTGCGGATCAGGATGCCATGCTCAGCGCCCATTCCGCTGCCCACCATCAGCGCGGTCGGCGTCGCCAGCCCCAGCGCGCACGGGCAGGCGATCACGAGCACGGCCACCATCGAGACCAGCGCCAGCGTGACCACGCTTAAGTTCGGATCGACCCAGGGCAGGAAACCACCCAGGTTCAGCAGACCGCCCATCGCGTCGGGCAGAAGCAGCCAGAGCAGAATCGTAAGTGCAGCCAACCCGATCACGATCGGCACAAAAACGCCGGTCACCCGATCCGCGAACTCCTGGATCGGCACCTTAGAGCCCTGGCACTCTTCAACCAGTTTGATGACTTGCGAAAGGAACGTGTCCTTGCCGACTTTGGTGGCACGTACGTGCAGTAGACCCGCCTGATTCACGGTGGCCCCGATCACTTCGTCGCCGGTCCGCTTGCGCACCGGCATCGACTCGCCGGTGGCCATCGATTCATCCACCGCGCTCTCGCCGCGCTCGATCACCCCGTCGGTGGGGATCTTCTCGCCCGGCCTGACCAGCATCAGGTCGCCGACGCGGATCTCCTCGACGGCAATCTCAACTTCCTGCTCGTCCCGGATCACGCGCGCCGTCTTGGCACCCAGCTCGAGCAGCTTGCGGATCGCCTGCGAGGCGCGCCCCTTGGCGCTTTCTTCCACGTAGCGCCCGGTCAGGTGAAAGGCCATGATCATGGCTGCGACGCCGGCGTAGTTGGCGACCGGCAGCAAGAGCGACGCCGGTCCGGTAAGCAACGAGACGCCGGTCCCCAGCGCGATCAAACTGTCCATGTTGGCATGGCCGTGGCGTAGCGCGGTCCACGCGCTGCTAAACGTCCTGCGGCCGACCCAGAACAAAACCGGCAGCGCCAGCGCGATCGTGCCCAGGTTGTACAGCGCTTCCGAGGGCCACATGATGCCGAAGAACATCTCGGCGAACATCCACAAGATGATCGGACCGGTGAAGCCCCAGGCAATCGCCATACGTCGGCGCGCCGCCTTCATCTTGTCTACGGCTTCGTCCGCATCTTCACCCGGGCCCTCGACGGCAGTGTCAAGCACCCGGTAGCCTGTCGTCGCGACGGCTGCGACCAGCTGCTCCCTGTCTACAAGCCCCGGGACGATTTGCAGCGAAGCCTTCTCGGTCGCCAGGTTGACCGAGGCCGCCAGCACGCCCGGCACTCCCTCCAGGGCTCCCTGCACGTGCGCGACGCACGAGGCGCATGTCATGCCTCCGATGGTCAGCGTTAAGTTTTCCTGCGCGACCGAATACCCCGTCTGGTTGACGACTTCGACCAGCTCAGCAAGCTCGGCGGCCTCGGGAGCCAAGCGCACACTCGCACGCTCCGTGGCCAGGTTGACGCTCGCCTCGGCCACGCCCCGCGCCGCAAGCAGCGCCTTCTCCACCGTCGCGGCACACGAGGCGCAGGTCATCCCCTCGATTGGCAGTACCACTTGATTTGAACTCACGGAAACCTCCTACGTATGATCCGAGCCGAGATTGCGCCGATAGGCGATCCCGGACCAGCTACTGACGGCCTTGGGCCGCATACAAATCGGACAGTTCTTCGATGCGCCGCTCAACTTCTTCCTGCCCGCCGGCCGCTGCCAGGCGGCGCAGACAGTCTTGCGTCGAAGTGTCGATAAGCAGTTGAGAGATCCCATCCAGGGCCCTACGCGCCGCGTACAACTGATGGAGCAGCGCCGCAGGGCCTGCCCCCTGAGCCAGCATCCGCTCGACGGCCAGGAGTTGGCCTCTTGTGGTCTTCAGACGGAACAGCGCCTCGTCCTTTGCTTTCACGCCACACTCCCGCGGTCCACTTCATGCCAGCTACCCTCATCCTAGCCGGCGGCATGTGAACGTGTAACCGCCGCTTGGCCCATGCCCGCGTAGGCAGAATCAACGGGTGGCCAATTTGGCAATCGGCCTATGGTAGATTCGGCTGTAATCCATCGCAGACAGCAATTGGAGCACCGCGCAATATGGCGCGTTGACCAGGGTCGGCCGCGTTCCTTATGCTTCGCGCATGGCTGATCGTTCGTGGGGCCAGCGCCTAACTCATGGTGGCGTTCACCAACTCAATCGGCCGCCGGTCGCAGGCGGATTGTTTGTACTGCTCCTCTTTGTAATAGGCTGCGGCCAAGCAACACCCCAGCGCGACCTGATCGGAGACGTCGGGCCGAATGACAACTCGACCGGCCCTCACCTGCACTTTGAATTGCAGCACGACGCGTATGGCGAGGTCAATCCCTTTGACCTCACGGCCCCTGAGGGAGTCCACCGCTCCCGATCCCGGAATCCGGGCGGCGCACGAACATGGAGCTAAACATGAAAACACCATCGAACAAGTCCCGCGGCAGTGAACCCACAGCCGCCGTTGTACTCAACCGCGCCGCGGGTGAGCCAAAAATGGTTTCCAACCATGATCGGGCTGCCCTTGCTCTGGGTAGGATTGCCCTGGCTGGCTCCCCTATTAGTAGACCTCGGCTGGCAGGGTCCTGCTGAAACCATTTACAGCTTGTACTCCTTTCAGTGCCACCAGCTCCCGCAACGTTCCTTCTTCCTGTTCGGTAAAAAGTCAATGTAGTCGCTTGGAGAGATGAAGGCAGTGTGACCATCCGGACCTGATCCACTGGCCCTGCGCCAGTTCATCGGCAACAAGACCATGGGCTACAAGCTGGCGTGGTCCGACCGCATGGTCGCGGTATTCCGTTGGCCGCCTTGAGCTGGTGGCCGCTGCGGCGTCGGCTCAGGCCGCTTTCGATCGCTGGTATGATTCTGTTGGCGTTGCCGATGGTGGTGGACGCTTCGACGCACATGGTGAGCAATATGGCCGGACTCGGTCAGGGCTTTCGCTACAGCAACGACTGGCTGGCCGCGCTGATCGGCGACACGGTGCCGGCGAGCACCTACGTGGGCGACGCGTTAGGCTCCTTTAATTCGTGGCTGCGTTTGCTAACCGGGACGCTCTTCGCGGTCGGGCTGACGTT
>CAZFCJ010000195.1:0-4637 GCA_964517315.1 uncultured Anaerolineaceae bacterium
GGCCGGCGATGGCCGCGTTCTTGAACTGGTTGCCGCTGGTCCCCACCGCCATATAAAAGCCGTCCAGGCTGGATTTGTCGTAAATCGGAATCCAGTCGTCCGTGACGTCGTACAGGTCCACAACGCCCTGGGGGCGGTTGGGAATCTGCAGGCTGGGGATGCGCTTGGCCAAGCGATACACTTGGGCTTTCCAGTGCACGTCCATGAAGTTCCGGTTGTAATCGTCGGGGTCTTCGACCCACTCGCGAGGGTCGCACTCCGGGTCCTCGGTGCCCACCGCGATCTTGTTGCCCACCTCGGGCCGGAAGTACGTGCCCGCGTCGCCGTCGGAGGTGGGATGGCCATGTTGCTCAAAGTCGTAGTCGGGCGGCGCCGGCACGTGATGGACCTCGTGGCGCAGGGCGCGGGTCTTGATCTTCATGTCCTCTTCCACGCCAGCCATGCGGTTGATGACGAACGAGTGGGGCCCGGCCACGTTGACGACGACGGGGGCGTCGATCCGCTCCCCATCCTTCAGGGTGACCCCTTGGACCCGGCCGTCGGCCCGTCGGATGTCGACGACCTCTCGTTCGAACAGGAAATGGCCCCCGTGAGATTCGGCCGCTCGCCGCAGGTTGTGGGCCGCCAACTGGGGGTCGTCCACGTAGCCCGATTCGGGAGTGAAGACGGCGCCTGTGAGCTCATCTTCGGGCTCCTCCCAAAATTCAGGGTCGTCGACGGCTCGGGGCGGCCAATGGGAATGGGTGTCGTACTGGGGAGCCTTCGCCCTGAGCGTCTCGAGGTCCCAGTCTTCGTACTCGACGCCGACCTCCTCGTAGAGGCGGACGATGTTCTCGTGATCGTGCCCTTGGGTCTTCAGCATGATCGTGCCGCGTTCCTCGTAGTGAATCAGCCCCAGCTCGTCCCGCACGCCAAGGTAGTTCTCCCAGTCCTTCCAGTAGTGATACCCCTCGTACGACATGGCCACACTGTCGAAAGTGGAGTAGAAGAACCGGATCAATGCGCACGAGCTGCTGGTGGATCCGAATCCGGCCTCCGGCAACTTATCGATGTTCAGTGTCTTGTGGCCGCGCTTGCCGAGCTCAAATGCCACGGCGCTGCCGATGACCCCGGCGCCGATGATGATCGCATCTACCTCACGTTGTGACATACGATTTTTCCCCTGGACGTCAAAGGTTGAAACAAACGACTTTCGGCTCGGTCATCTCCTGCAAGGCGAAGCGGATGCCCTCGCGGCCCAAGCCCGAGCCTTTGACTCCGCCGAACGGCATGGCGTCGAGCCGATAATCTGTGCTGTCGTTGATCATCACGCCGCCGCAGTTCAGTTCGCGCGCGGCCTTGAACGCCCGGCCTACGTCGGTGGTGAAGATTCCCGATTGAAGACCGTAATTCACGTCGTTGGCACGGGCGATCGCCTCGTCGAGGGTTCGAAATCGGTACAGGACGGTCACCGGACCGTAAATCTCGTCACAGGCGAGGTCGAGGTGGTCCGGGACGCCCTCCATCACGGTGGGCTCGAAGGAGGTGCCGTCGCGCCCGCCGCCGGTGCGCAGGGTGGCGCCGGCGTCCAGCGCCTCGGCGACCTTGCGCTCAATGTCCGCGGCGGCCGATTCGTTGATGAGCGGACCCATGTCGGTGGCCTCATCCAGCTTCGGTCCGAGCTGGTAGTCCTCGGCGGCGGCGACGAACCGGGCTGAGAATTCGTCGTAAATGTCCTCGTGCAGGAGGAGTCGCTGAACGTGCAGGCAGTTCTGGCCCGCCGCCCAGAAGGCGCCGCTAACGTTCGCTTCCAGAGCGAGATCCATGTCCGCGTCGTCCATCACAATGACGGCCGCGTTGCTGCCCAGCTCCATTCCCACTTTCTTCAGGCCGACCGCCCGCATGATCGCCTCACCGGTGCTCAAACCTCCCGTGAATGAGATCATGCGCACCCGGTCATCCTCGACGAGCACGTTTCCGATTTCCCGTCCCGGACCCGTAATCACCTGCAGGGCCCCGTCGGGTGGGTCGGCTCGCTGAATGGCCTCGGCGAGCTTGAGCGCGCTCAGCGGCGTCTTGGAATCGGGCTTGACGATGATCGCGTTGCCCCCGGCCAGCGCTGGCCCCACCTTGTGCGCCACCAAATTCAACGGGTCGTTGAAGGGCGTGATGGCGCCGATGACCCCGATGGGAACGCGGTGGTAGTAACCGGTGCGATTTTCGCTGCCGGGCATCTGGTCGAATGAGATCGTCTCGCCGTTGAGGCGGCGGGCCTCCTCGGCGCTGAGGCGCAGTGTCTGCAGGCAGCGGGTGACCTCGCTTCGGGCTTCGCGGATGGTCTTGATTCCCTCGCGGGCGATGGTGCGCGCGTACTCCTCGTGGGCGGCCTCGATCACATCGGCGGCGATGTTGAGAATGGCCATGCGCTCATGGGCCGGCAAATGACGGGTTCGTTCGGAGCCCTCGGCCGCGGCCGCGATGGCGGCGTCCATGTCCTCCGCGCTGGCGAGCGGCACGGTGTCCACCGGCGAACCGTCCTGTGGATCGCGTATTTCGAGCTTCTCGGGCCGGTCAACCCATTGACCGTCCAAGAGCATCTTCATCACCCGCTCACCTTTCCTGCCGAGGCCTCAACCTCCTTGAGGGCCTCGGCGAAGACATCGACGCCCTTCATGGCCAGCTCCTCGGTGATGATGAGGGGCGGTAGAAACCGGCCTACGTTGTTGAAGTGGCCGCCGACCTCGATCAAAAGCCCGCGCCGGTGGCAAGCCTTGCGCAGCGCGCTCGCCAGATCCGGCGCGGGTTCCTTGGTCTGCTTGTCACGGACCAGCTCCACCCCTAAGAGCAGACCCTTGCCGCGCGCTTCGCCGACGATTCTGCTTTCCTCTTCGAGCTCCTTGAGCGCGGAGAGGACTTTTTCACCCACCGCTTTCACGTGCCCGGCGAGGTCCTCCTCGACCATGAACTCCAAGGCCGCCGCGCCGGCCGCGAAGGCGGCCGCGTTGCCCCTGAAGGTCCCAATGTGCTTACCCGGAGGGAAGGAGTCCAGTTCCTCTCGGTAGGCGATGCCAGAAATCGGCAGCCCAATTCCGCCGAGCGCCTTGCTCATGGTCATGATGTCGGGGGTGATATCGCTGTGTTGGAATGAGAACATCTCTCCCGTGCGGCAGAACCCGGCCTGGATCTCATCGGCGATCAGGAGCACCTCGTGTTTGTCGCAGATCTCGCGCACCTTCTGCATGAACTTCTCGGGAGGCGCGATCGACCCGCCCTCACCCTGGACCGGCTCGACGATCACCGCCGCCGGTTGGCTGACTCCCGAGTGAGGGTCCTCGAGCACGTGATCGAGGTACTGCGCGCATTCGACGTCGCAGGTCTCGGGATCCTTGTTGAACGGGCAGCGGTAGCAGTACGCGTAGGGCACGAAATGGACCTCCGGCAAAAGGGGCAGGAAGTCCTCCTTGAATTGGTCTCCGCTGCTCAAGGAGAGGGCGCCGGCCGTCATGCCGTGATACGAGCCTTCGAAGGCGATCATCGGGTAGCGGCCGGTGTTGTACTTGGCCAGCTTGACCGCGGACTCGACCGCGTCCGAGCCGGTCGGGCCGCCGAACAGCAGCCGGCTCAGCCCGTCGGGCAGCAGCTCCGAAAGCCTCTCGACGAGACTCCGACGCCCGGGGTTGGGAAAATCGAGGGCGTGCGTCAGGTCATCGAGCTGCGCCTTGGCCGCCGCCAGCACTTTGGGATTCCCATGTCCCACGTTCATGACGCCGGCGCCGCCGAAGAAGTCGATGTACACATTGCCGTCGACGTCCTCCACCGTGGCGCCGCGGGCGCGGCGGATCGCCATCGGCATCCCTCGCGGATAGGAAACGGCCGAGCTTTCCACGGAGAAGTGGTAGTCGAGGTAATCCTCTGATTGAGGCCCGGGCGGCGAGGAGCTGATCTTGGGGGCCTCGGCGTCGGAGAGTTCGGCGAAGTCTGCCATCAGCCTAGTCCTTCATCGTGTTTTCCCATACACGGCCTGCCCTGACGTTCGCCCTTTGCCGAGCTGGTCAGCGCAGGACCGCCGTGTTTGCGCTCAACCGGAAGTCTGCGAGGCGCCTCGACTGGCGTGCCCCCGCAGACTTCCGGTGGCTGTTCCAGAATGGGATCAGACTTTTCCCACCTTGCAGTTACGGCTGTAGATCCAGATCCGTGTACGCCTCAGGGCATAAGTCTTGGGCTCGGACATCACCCGGTAGTGCATGCTCACCGAAGCCCTCGAACTGGCCGATGATGTCGAGCAGCTGGCCTTCATCCTTCAGCCGCTGCAGTTCGACGTTGAAGGCGTTGCGGAAGTCGAGGTCCTCGTAGCGGAACCCGGCCGCGCCGAAGCTCGCCACCGACTTCCCATCGATGAGGGGTTGTGTGAACGGATCAGCGATCTCGAAGTTCGGATCGCCGGTCGTCTGGACGAGCTTGGTCAGCGTCGGAGCCGTGCCGGTCCAGGCGTCGATCTGCCCGGCCTGCAGCGCGGCCATCCCGGAGGGATCATCCTGGAGGAGTGTGATCTGATCCGGGGACACGCCGACCTCGAGCATGAAGTTCTCCTCTTGGTAGCCGACCCCGGTCCCGACTGTGACATCCGGGTTGGCGGCGATGTCCTCGTAGCTGTGCAG
>CAZFCJ010000196.1:0-4625 GCA_964517315.1 uncultured Anaerolineaceae bacterium
CCGCCGCTGCTCTTGACTTTAGGAACGACGCCGGAGTAGCTGGCCAGGTTGGGGGCGGCAGGGAAGCGATCGACGGAGCCGACCTCCAGGGTGATCACGATGGCCAGGATTGCACCGACGCCGGGGAGGGTCTTGACGAGCTGCATGCTTTCGGTGACCTTAATGCGTTCCTTGATCCTGACTTCCAGCCGGTCGATGTGGTCTTGAACCTGCCCGAGCAGTTCGAGCTCCTGATGCATGCAGCGGCGGGTCTCCGGGGGCAGGGCGTCGATGAGTATCAGGAGCTGGGGTCGCCGCTTGGCCGCGTAGATGTCGCCGCCTCCGTCCAGGGAGAGGTTGTATTTGGCGAGGGTCGAGTGCATGCGGTTCTTGAGTCCAGTGCGGATCTTGGAGAAGGCCATGCGCGTTCTGGGAAGCTCGCGGGCGTCGCGGATCTCACCCGGTGCAATCCACACGGTTGGGAGTGATCCCAGGAGCTCAAGCCTGGCCAGACCTTCGGCATCGAGCTTGTCCGTCTTGTGGATGTGCGCCATCATTTTCTTGGCAAAGTGAGCGTGGGCCATTTTGGGGACACATCCTGCGGCCTCGATTTCATCGACGATCCAGTACCAGTTGCCGACGCTTTCGAGGGCGACCGGTGTCCCTTCCGGGAACTCGGATAGATACTCTCGGATGGCACCTGGTTCGTGGTTCACACGCTGCTCCTCCTGGAGCTTCCCCTCGTCGTCCATGACGGCGAAGAGGGAATAGTACTTGTGGGCATCGCAACCTACGCGATAATGGGACACAGTTGCACCTCCTGTTGTCTGAGAGCGCGCGGCTTATACCTGCGACGAGGATAGCCGGAGGTGCAGCGCTTGCATACAATCAACTCGCTGCCCCGCAAAGAACGCGGGACAGTTGCCGGGGACCCAGCAAGGAACGCTGGACTATGTGCTGGCGAGTTAACTCATGAGGGTGTGTGGTGGGCAACCAGGCAAAGCAAGCGACGGTGAAATCCCTGGCCGCTTAGCTCGCCAACGATAACGAGCATGTTCGATTCGATCTGCGAACGGACCGAATAGCTCGTAGTTGAGTACAGGCAAAACTCGGAGCTTAACTGTGAGTCATCGTCCTCTACAATCCAGGGGGATAATTCTATGGTTCATGCTGGCGAATCTCGTCGGCTGGGCACTTGGTTGGGCTCTCGGCGGAAGTCATGGAGAAGTGTTCGGGGGATTCATCAGTTACGCGATGGGTGCTACTTTGTCCTCCGTGTTCGAATGGCCAATTATCAGATCTGTAATCCGCCGTACAAGTCCTTGGGTAGCGGCCACGGGATCGGGCATCGTTGTCGGAGGTCTTCTCAGCAAGATCCTCTTGGTGCCTCTAGGAGTGCCGCTACTCATCCTCTTCCAGTCGATAACATTCAGTAGCGACATCAGAGCTGCTCTCAAATGGTTGAGCGGAGGTCTGCTTGGAGTAGTGTTGGGTGGAGGCGTAGCTACCGTCGTGTATCTTGCGCTGGGAGGGGAATTCGGGCCGTCAAGTTCTGGCGACCTGCAAGGTCCTTGGGTGGGAATCCTGCTCGGGGGAGCATTTGGCCTTTTGTTCGGTGCTGGAAAGGGTGTGGCGTTGCATTGCGAAGCACCACGCATCCTCTGATGAGGTTCTATTCGAGCTTGAGATAGACCGCGCTATGCACACGCTGGCAGGGATTTGGAACACCCCAATACCATTCTATTCATGAAAAATGGGTCGCGTCTTGATGGGCTGCTGGATAGCCTTCACTCGTGGGGGCCTAACATCTTCCATGAGAAGCCGGGGCTGTCAAGGATAGCCATTCACAGAGATTGAACTCCCTCTTCGGCGCCCTGAACGAATACTCCATTCCAGGCCAGCCCTTTCACCACACTTCCATTCGCACTCTTGGTGGGCCCTTTGGTTGAGCCCGGTGCCTGTTGGTGTCCGATCCAGGGGGGTGCTTTTCCCTCCGGGATGCTTCGCTTATTCTCGCTGGCGGTGTCCGGCCGAAGCCGGCCGAGCTGTTCCCCTCGGCTGCGCCCGGGACAATTGAGTCGCAGTCACCCGGACGGGGCGTTGGCTGGAGGTTGGATTCAAGCAGCCCTCGGAGCGGTCCCTCTTCAGCTATCTCGTGAAATAGGTGTCCTCAGATCATCCTCCAAGCGTTCAGGCCGCGGAAGCCATGGTGTTGGTTTCCTCGTGGTGCAATGTCGACTGGTAGAACGGATCGTACTTCTCCCCGGTCTTCCAGAGGCGGTGCATCAGGACGGCGAGCTTTCTGGCGACGGCGACCGCGGCCCTCTTCTTCGGGTACTTGCCGCCCCGCTCAACCAACTTCAGCCCCCAACGGCGCAGATCGCAGTCGGGGCCAAAGGGACCGATGATGTAGTGGGCGGCGTTGACGAGCAACTGGCGGAGATAGGCATTGCCGGTCTTGGTGATCCTCAGCTGCGGGTCCTTGTCACCGGACTGGTCCCGCTTGGGGACGAGACCGAGGGCCGGCCCGACTTGCCGGCTCTTCTTGAAACGGCGGGGGTCTTCCAGGGTCAGGACAAAGGTGAGAGCGGTGAGGGGTCCGACGCCGCTGATTTGCATCAGGAGTTTGGTCTCCGGATAGCGTTCTTCGCAGAGCTTTTCGATCTGGCGGTCGTGGTCTTTGATCTGCTCGGTAAGCGAGCCAACCGTATCGGTAAACGTATAGGAATGACCGGCTACCGCGGGGCGCATGTGATCTAGAAATGTCCTTGGAGCTAACCATTTGCGAACAAACCCTGATATAAGTACCGGCTACTGAACCGGACAAGCGCCTGCTCAATATGAAAGGGCAATGATCCGGAGGGAGGACTCTCATGAACGCGATTCCAATTTCAGGCCGAACGGTCGCTATCGGCGTTCTGTTCAGCATGCTCCTGGCTGCCTGCGGCGGGTCAGGAACCAACGCCAACACTCAGCGTTGAGCAGATTGAAACCCAGGCGGTGGCCACGTACGCTGCCCAGCTGACGTCAACCGCGCTCGCGCTGCCGACCGACACCCCCACCGCCACTGGAACCTCGACCCCGCAGGCAACCATCACGCCCGCTGCCACCGGGACGGCCAGCGCCACACCGGCCGGTGCCGTGCCCACCAATACCTGCTACGGCATGACCTTCGTCTCCGATGTGTCCATTCCCGACAATACACAAATGAGCCCCGGGCAGGAGTTCACCAAGACCTGGCGGGTGCGCAACAGTGGTTCGTGCACCTGGGAGGCGGGGTTCAACTTTTCGTTCACCGGGGGCGAGGCGATGGGCGGGTCGACTGTCGCTCTCGCTGACGCCGTCCAGCCCGGCGCCGAAGTAGAGCTTTCCGTTGATTTGACGGCGCCCACGACGCCCGGGACCTACCGGGGCAACTGGCGGATGTCCACAGCCGGTGGGGTTTTCTTTGGCGACGAGGTCTTTGTACTAATTGAGGTCGGGAACTCGACTGCGACCGCGACCCAGGGCGCGACAAACACCCCGGCGCCTACGGCCACCAGCGTTCCGACCGAATCTCCCTAGACGCAGAAGAGGCGGATCTGCAAGGGCATGGGCGCTGCGTGCAGCCCAAAGCGGCTCACGCCTCGCAGCCCGATCGGGAGTAGGATGGTCTCGGTCGTCGACCCGTGGGGGCCAGAAGCCTGTTTGACCAACGTGAACGTAAGGCTGTTGCCCTGATGAGCCCTGGGGTCAACGTTGCGACCGGTTTCCTGTCAGAGGTGCTCCCGAAAGAACTCCACCGTACGCTGCATCGCTTGGACGAAGTAAGGTGAGACCAGATTGTGCCCGCCGCCCTGGTAGCGGTAGAGTTCGTAATCTTTGCCGTGCTGCTGGAGGGCGTCAACCAGGCCCTCCGAGTAGCGGATACTGACCACAGGGTCGTCGTCCGCGTGGTGGATCTGCAGCGGGCTGGTGAGGAACTCGATGTTCTCCGTCAGTGACACTGCACGCCAGTATTCGACGTCGGTGTCAGGGCGGCCGTAGGTCTCCATAATCTGCCGCGACGGTCTGGGTCGGTCGGACCCCTCCGGTGTGGCTGGCGGCCGATAGGTGTTGTCGTCGATCCCGTACTCTGCGAAGTCGTCATAGCTGTACACAGCGCCTGCCCAAATCACGCCGGCCTGCATCTCGGGCTCGATCAGCATCGCCCGCAGAGTCAGGTTGCCGGCCATGCTGTGCCCTCACATCCCGATGCCGGCCGGATCCACGATATCCAAAGTCTGCAGACTTTTCAGCGCCGCGACCGAGTCAATCGTGTATCCGGGCGAGAAATACGATCCGGTCGGCTCGCCCTCCGAACGTCCGTGCCCTCGGTAGTCAATCTTGAAAACCACGAAGCCGCTGCGGGCAAGGTAATCGACGTAGGATGTGTACCGTTCGGTGGTGCGGTAGACGCTCGGCGGTATGTAGCCGTGGTTGAACACGATCGCCTTATAGCCGGTGTCCGGTTGCTCTTCGCGCGGGATGGTGAGCAGCCCGTAGATCTTATTACCTTCTGACCTATAGCTCACAACGTGTCGTTCGTAATGAAATGTAGGTTCGGCGTGCCCAGAAGCCCCGAGACGTCGACATCACCTTGAATGGGCAGGCTGCACCCTGAGACA
>CAZFCJ010000197.1:0-3414 GCA_964517315.1 uncultured Anaerolineaceae bacterium
CCAGGACCGTCTTCATGGGTTCATCTCCTTTCAGGGAGGCTGCGGGTCACCCCCCGCAACCAATAGCGAAAGCAAAAGAAGGCCCGACATGGGGCCTCCCTGTTCATACGGTTGTGATTTCTGTTGGAGAACTGGCGGCGCTTAGGCCTCCGCCGTCATCCGCTCTGGTCTCACCGAAACGTGTGCGTTCCGTGCATCATTCGCCTCCCGGGGGATGGGGGGCGATGGATCTGATGGCTAAGGAGTCGGTTTATTCGGTCTTCAGCAGGTGTCGAGGAACAGCGCTGCTGGCTATTGTGGAGTCAAAGAGACCAGGCCATGTTCCGCGCGGGCATCTTGGCCACCCGGCGTTCAGGGGGGTGTCGTGGACAGGACGGCTCGGACGAAGGGGAGTATGGGCGGAGAAGGGCTCACCCAGGCCGCGGCGGCTATGATGCCGGGCACCGCGGCGCTCAGCCGCGCCGGCCCTCGCTCAATGCTCTCGCCGCGCCTGCCCCTTCCGGCTCCCAGTGTTGGCCAATTTCGGCCGCTAGATGATCGATGTCCGTCCAGACGGGATCCGCTTCCCGGGATCCCGCGGCTGGACTCACGGGTAGGATCCGGGCGATGACCTCACCGTAGTAGGTCACAACGAGGGTCTTGTCCTCCTCCCGCACCTGGCGCAGGAGGCGACTGAGATTACTCCTTAGCTCGTGGACACCAACTGTTCGTGTCACAGCGCTCCTCCCATCCGGATCCGGCCCTCGCGAAAGAGCCGGGGTCAGGTCCAGTCAATCGCCACAGCCTCCCTTGCGGCCTCGAGTTCGGGATCGCCGGTCTACACGGTCGCGTTGCGACTCCGGGCTGCGGCGACCGCGACTGTGGCCGCGTCAGGCCTTGCCTTGCTCGGCAAGTTTCGCCGCGGCCTCCTTTGGCGTGACGATATCGGCACCGACGAAGCGGGCGAGGGCGGGCCTTCCCAAAAGATGCTTCTTGTCGAGGGTGACGAGCAGCTCGACACCTGCTCGCTTGGCCGCGGCGGCTATAGGGGCATCTTTCCGGGCTGTGTACTCGGCCGCAGCAAGCACCTCTGTCTTGGTCGGTTGACACACCTCCGGTGAAACGCTGGCCAGGACAAGCTCAAGGAAGGGCAACGTTTCGGGTGCGCTCTCGGCCAGGTTCCTCCTTGTTTCCTCGAGGACGGTCGGGCTGACCACAAGCTCGATATCACCTCTCATAGCCGCCTCAAGAAGATCGCGAGCGTGGCCGTGTGGCGAATAGGCCGCAGAGAAGATGACGCTCGAGTCGATGAAGACGCGCATCATTCGTCATCGGACGCCGGGACATCGTATTCTTCTTCGATCAGGTCTCCCCGGATCTCCCGCCCCCGCTTCATCAGATCTTCGATGCTCATCCCCCGCTCTCTGAGGGCTTTTCCGATCTCATCGAGCGCGGATGACATCACGATTTCGGCGGGCTTGATGACCACACCTTCTTCCGTTTCAAGAAAGGTTACAAGGTCCCCTTTCTCTAGGCCCAGCTTTTCCCGGATTTCCTTGGGAATCGTTACCTGGCCTCGTTCCTGCACTCGAACCGCGGGTGCACTCATATCAGCCTCCATCTCATGAAGTCATATGATCATGATTACACTATTCCATGATATTCATCACCTATTTAGCTGTCAACCGAGGGAATCAGATCATCGGCCGGTCAGCAAGGGCTTCGACTGCAGGAGGACCAGATCGGGATAGCGAGCAAAACCCTTGCCGCCAAGGTGGATTGAGCGCGCGCCGACCCTTCCTGTCACGGCGGATCTCCTTATCTGGTCTCAAGTGTGTACCGATCGAGCTCCGCTGCGCAGATTGCAGCGCAGACTACTCGAAGGGATCGACGCCCCACGTCCGGATCTCTCTCCAGGCGTGCCTCAGCCTCACCTCGGAGTACGCACCCGGCCCGGCGAGCGCCTCTGCGAGGCTCTCCCGCTCCGGGTCGCCAGCGGCGTGCCAGACCGCCCAGGTCCGGAGAACACCGCGCAGGATGCTCAGCTGGAGCTTGCTCACCTCGCCTCCGGCCGCCAGACGCTCGGCGGCCCTTCGGATGCTCGGAAAGCGATGCGCGTATGATCGCCAGTCGGCGGATAGGGTGGGGGAACTGGACTCGGTGCCCCCATACTTGACGTCCAGCTGATGGCGGCTGATGATGTCCGGGATCAGGCCGCGTTGGTGCAAGGCGCGCAGACGGTACCGGGGCTGCCGGCGCGGCGCCTTCATTAGACGGGCGATTGCCCTGGGCGGGCAGCCGACCGCCCGTGCCAGCACCAAGAACGCGTCGCCGTCCTCGGACCAGTCCCGCTCGTGCCCGCGCCCCCGTCCGCGCGGGAAGTGATAGGCCTCGGCGACCGACCGCTTGATCCGCCAGAACTGGTACTTCACCGCCGGCAGCTTGCCGGCGTAGATGTGCCGGGTCACATCGTTTGATCCGCCGGGGAGATCGTGCATGCGGGCGACCTGGCCGCTGGTGAGCCATTCATCCCCCCAGCGCTCGCGCTGCCTTGCCAGCAACCGCTGCAGCTTCTCGTCCCGCACCCGGTCGGGGTCGAAGTAGATCCAGTGCTCCGGATTGACCGCCCAACGATAGAACGTCACCTCCTTCATCACGTGGATGTTGCGCTCACCCGGGATCCGCCTGCCGGGCAGGACATCCCGCTGGATCAGGGCCTTGATCGACTTTCCGCACTTGCCCAGACGCCAGCCGATTTCCCGCGCCGTGAGCTTTCCCGGCTGCTTGCTCGGCGCCGGCCATCCCTTGCGCGTGTAGCGGATCTTGACGGCATTCTCGCTGCGGCCCAGCGCCTCTCCGATTTGCTCCAGGCTGAGCACCCCCAGGTGGTCCTTGACGAACTGATCCTCATCCGGGGTCCAGGTCGCGCCATTGCGCCGAGGGCTTTGCTCCTCTTTATCCGTCGCCTGGCGCCCCAGGATCAGCGCGCCGCGTTGGCCCAGCTCGGAGCGCCGGGCGACCACTCTTGGCGATACGCCGGTCTCGAGCGCGGCTTCAGTGACCACGGCGTCGACCAGCCTCTCCACGTCATCCTGGTTGCCCATGTCTTTGCCTCACCTCCTCTCGGTCAAGCTGTCGCGCCATGCGTATCAGAAACTCGGGCAGCGGGCAGCCCCGGCAGGCGCCCCGGACCTCTCGCAGGCTGCACACCTCGCAGGTGTCCCCTGCAGCGTGGGAGAACAGCGCCCAGGCGGGTTCGCCCACCTCGGCGAGCGAGGTGGCTTTGACCTGGCATGCGTCACAGGCCTCCCGCGCCGCCCGCCTCGCCTGGCTCCATTCGGCGGGCGTATCGTCGTCCGGCAGCTCGCCTCCGTGTCCCTCGGCAGCGACCGCCAGGCTCGGTTGCTCGCCGTCCTTGCGCCGAGCCGCGACCCT
>CAZFCJ010000197.1:3514-4624 GCA_964517315.1 uncultured Anaerolineaceae bacterium
TCCTTGGCGAACCAGAGTGCCGACGTGCGGGCCATGATGAGCAGCTTCTCACGCCGGCTCAGGCCGCGGCGCACCTCGCACTTGAGCGCCGGGGCGTCATCGCCGAGGAGCCGGGCGCCCGCTAGACGGAAATGCCCGTCGATGACGCTGTAGGTCCCGTTCCCTTCCCGGGGCGAGACGAGCAGGGCCTGGTCGACTCCGCCGGCCTGGCGGATCGAATCGGCCATCGCCTGAACGTCCTCCGGCGGGTAGAAGCGCCGGGGGTTGTCCGGATCGGGGACCAGCTGATCAATTTGGATGTACAGAACCTCGCTCTCGCGGCTCTCCAGATCGTTCTGTGCTCTCGTCGTTTTGTCCATAGCATGCTCCTTTCTTCTAGTTTGCTGATGTTTCATTCGGTGAGAAAAGGGCGGTCAGTGAGGTGATCGCGGAAGCCTCGGTTGGCCTGCCCGGCCCCACGATGTGTTGATCGGGGTCCGTGTGCGGCCGTCCCACCAGCACTGATGGGGCCCGTGCTGGATCTCGTAGCCGGAGGCGGCGCCGTAGTCGCGCGTGTCCGGCCTCCACCCGCGGCGCCTGCCGATCCACCAGCCGGCCGCCACTTGCCACAGGCTGGCTGCGGCCTTCAGAGGCAAGAGGAGGATTCGCAGTCCGAGCACGGCTTGCTCCTTTGACTTGCGGGACGAGCCGCGCGGCCTCGGCTCGCCGTCGACGGATTGGACATCTCTGAGCTGTGGGAGGAGAAGAGGCGGGAGCCGCCGCGCCGACTTGCCACGGCGGCTCCCCTTGGGTAGAATGGCATTACTGTGTTGAGTGGGCTGCCCCTTCGGGGGTGGCCCGCTTGCCATTTAACACCGTCTCCTCCACCGCGCTCCGCAGCGCGGCCAGGGTCGGCGCCGGCGGCAGGTTCCCCTTGCCGCCCCGCGCCAGGTACTGCTGCACGGCGACCCGGTCGCGCGTCCCCAAGAGCTTCACCGCCTCCCGGACGTGGTAGCCCGTGACGGGCTGGTGCAGGCCCGGCACTTTGTACTCCCCGGTCGCCTGCATTTCATGGATTGGGATTGCCATTGCTGGCTCCTTTCAAAAAGGCCTCCTGCGGAACCCCTCGAT
>CAZFCJ010000198.1:0-4563 GCA_964517315.1 uncultured Anaerolineaceae bacterium
AAATTGCGTTTCACATGGGATTCCACGAAGTCGTGCTGATCGGAGTGGACCACAGCTTCAAGACCGAGGGCCCGCCTAACACGGCGGTGACCTCGGAGGGCGATGACCCGGACCACTTCGCACCCGGCTACTTCGGCGAGGGCTTCCGCTGGCAGCTGCCGGACCTGGAGGCGTCGGAGCGCGCCTACCGGATGGCTAGGGAGGCCTATCGGCGCGCGGGCCGGAGGGTGGTCGATGCGACGGTCGGGGGGAACCTGGACATCTTCCGCAAAGTTGAGTACGGGCACTTATTCGAGCGATGACGGCTGAAGCGGAACGGGAAGCGGCAGAAGAGCGAGTCGAAGGCGAGCCCCATCCGCCGCAGCTCCTCACCGGCTTGTGGCTGCTGACCGGTCTGGTCCTGCTGGCACCGTTGGCCCTGCATGCGTACCTCGGCTCGTACTCGCGCCCGCTGGCCGATGACTTCTGCACTTGGGGCCGGCTGAACGAACTTGGATTTTGGGCCAGCCAAGGCTACTGGTATCTGAACTGGTCCGGCAGGTTTTCGTTCACCGCGCTGATGACGGCCAGCCATGTTCTGGGGCCTTCCATTGCTCCGGTGCTGCCCGGGCTGGTGCTTGCACTGTGGGCTGGGGCCGCGGCCTGGACGCTGTGGCCGGCCCTGCCGTTCAGTGCAAAGTGGATTCGAGGCCTCGCCGCGGGAGTGCTGGCCGGGACGCTGCTCGGAGGCGTCCTCGGCGCGGCCCCCAACCTCTATCAGTCGGTGTACTGGCAGACCGGGGTGATGACGTACCTCGTCCCCCTGCTGGTCTTTACCAGCTACCTCGGCTGGCTGGTCCGGCGCTTCCCCAAAACGGCTAAGTCCCAAGGTCGGTCGCGGTGGCGCGAAGTGACGATCGCCCTCGGGGTGCCTCTTCTCGCCGGCGGCTTCTCCGAAACCTTCGCTCTCTTGCAAGTGGCATTGTTGGCGCTGATCACTGCTGTTATCTGGTTGGTGGGTCCGCGATGGAGGGCCAAATGGTCCGGCCTTGGTGTAGTGGGGGCGGCGCTGGCCCTGGCGATCGTCGCCGCCGCGCCGGGCAACGAAGTGCGGAGCGGACTTGTGGGGCAACCTGCTCCTCTACCCGTGGTCGTGGCCAGATCGGTGCAGGATGCGTATATTTTTGGGGCCCAGATGGTGAACTACCAGCTGCCGGTGCTGATCAGCCTGGCTCTGGTCCCCCTGGCGGTGGGAATTCTCGCTGGCCGCGGTGGGGGAATTTCGTTGGGATCGGGGATACTGCTGGTGGGCGGTCTTCCGCTGGCTGCGTTTTTCGGCGTTGCGCTGGTGATGCTGCCCTCGGAGTACGCACTGTCGTCCTACCCGGATGGGCGGGTGTTGATCAACGCGACCTTCGTTGTGGCGGCAGCGATCATCCTGTGGGCGCTCATCATCGGCGCCGCCGTCGGCCCGAGGTTTCCCGCAGGCGGCCGATTGCGGCATGCTCTGAGCATCGCAATTTCGGTGGCGGCCCTGGCGGCGGTCGGTGTGCAGGCGGCTCGCGCGGTCCGCCAGGGTACGCAGCTGCTGCCGGACGCACGCCAGTTTGCGGCCGGCTGGGATCAGCGCCACGAGGCGGTGCTGCTGGCCAGACGTCAGGGGGAAATGAAGCAGGCCGTGGCCTCCCTCGCTCACATGGGTGGACTGGCGGAAATTGCGCGCGAACCTGACGTGTGGATCAACCGCTGCTTCGCGGATGCCTACGGAATCAGAAGCGTGGAAGCGAAATAGCTTGCTCCTGGTGCGATTGAAAGCCCACTGCTCATTAACGGAAGGCTGAGCGGACGGATGGCTGTAATCCGGAGAATTCGGGCGAGGGTGGAGCAAGTTCCGCTGCATCCATTTCTGTTTGCAGTCTATCCGGTCTTGGCCATGCTGGCGAAAAATGCGAATGAGGTCCGGCTGGTGCAGGCGTCTCGGCCGATGCTTGCGGCTGTTCTTTTGTCCGCAATGGTGTTCCTCGGGCTACACGTCTTGCTGGGGCGATTGGCGACAGCAGGCGTGCTGACGACTTTGTTCATGGTCGGGTTTCTCAGTTACGGCCACCTCTATGATGGGGGTCGCTCTCTCGTTCCCGGAGCCGCTGCAGTGGTCCGCCACCGCTATCTCCTGCCCGCGGTCCTGGGATGTTCCGTTGTGTTGGCCAGGATGGTTTGGCGGAGACATGAGCTAAATGCAGCATTGACTCCGGTACTGAACTTGGTCGGGCTGTTGGTCTTGATTGTTCCGATTTTCTCTGTCGCGCGCGCGGAGCTGAAGCACCGGCACCTGCGAACCGAGCAATTGAATCCACGCAGTGACTGCAGCCTGCCAAGAAGTAACCTCGATCAGAGGAGGGATATTTACTACCTGATCCTCGACGCGTATGCTCGGGAAGATGTGCTCGCCGAGACATACAAGTATGACAATGGGCCGTTTCTCGATGAGCTCAGGGAACGTGGGTTTTTCATCGCCGAGGGTAGCCAGAGTAACTATGCCAGTACCGGCATGTCCTTGGCATCGTCACTCAACATGAATTATCTTCCGCTGAGTGGAGATGGCCGAAATGATTACTGGGCCGCGATCGCGAACAACGAAGTGCGCCGTCAACTTGAGTGTCTCGGTTATCGGGTCGTGGCGTTCGACAGCGGCTACGACTGGTCGACTTGGCGGGGCGCAGACACCTTTCTTAGCCCGATTCAAGGGCGGGAGGGGGTGCTGCTCAGCGCTGGCCTGAACTCGTTTGAAGTCTTCTTTGTCAACTCAACGCTGCTGCGGATCTTGGTGGATGCGGCCTTCATCATCCCAGATGCACTGGTGCCCAATGTCGATGTCCCTCTGGAGCGCCATCGCCGCAGGATCGAGTTTACGTTCGATTTTCTGGAATCGGATGCGGCAGATCTGCCATCGCCTAAGTTCGTGTTCGCGCATATTATTGCCCCGCATTCGCCGTTCATCTTCGGACCGGAGGGGGAGACGCGGAATCCTGGACGCTTATTCACGCTTGAAAACAGGGCCGAGGGGACCGCATCCGAACAGCGGGTTGCCTATACCCAACAACTCCAATACGTCAACAGCCGCCTCCTGAGGGTTGTGGACGGGATTCTGTCGGCGTACCCACCGGACCGCATCCCGATCATCATCGTGCAATCGGATCACGGTCCTACCGAAGGGGCGGAGGATCGTATGCGGATCCTGAACGCCTATCGAATGCCTGACCAAGGGCAGGCTGGCTTATACGCGACAACCTCACCTGTGAACAGCTTTCGAGTCGTGTTCAACACATATTTCGAGGCTGATTTCGAGCTGCTACCAGATGTCTCCTGTTATTCGAGCTACAGCGACCCTTTTGATTACCGCGTGGTTCCCAATCCGGGAGTGAATCGAGCGAATTCGCCGGACGCCATCGAGATCTGCAAATGAGGCCCTCATGACGCCGCCGCTCGTCTCCATTGTCACGCCATCGTTCAATCAAGGGCGCTATCTGGAGCAGGCGATTCGGTCGGTTCTGGAACAGGGGTATCCCAGGATCGAGTATTTTGTAATCGACGGCGGCTCGACGGACGGCAGTGTGGAGATCATCCGGCGTTACGAAGATCGTTTGTCGTTCTGGGCGTCGGAGCAGGATCAAGGCCAGGCCGACGCGATCAACAAAGGCTTAAGGCGGGCGTCAGGGGAGGTCGTTGCTTGGCTCAACTCTGACGATGTGTATCTCGCGGAAGCTGTTGCGGGGGCGGTCAGAGCGTTGGAGAATCACCCAGACGCCGGGATGGTCTATGGAGATGGTCTGATGGTGGACGAAGACCTCCGGCTGCTCGATCCCCACAAATGCCCTCAACTCGAATGACATATAGGGTGCTCGATTTTCTCAAGAATAAGCCGTTTCATCCTTTGTTGATCTCGCTGTTTCCTGCGCTGTCACTGCTGGCGAACAACGCGTTTGAGGTGCGCTTGGCAGAGGCGACCCGGGCGTTGTTGGCCTCCGCGTTTGCAGGGACCGTGCTGCTGGCGTTCAGCTACTTCGTTCGGCGTAGGGTTCAGAGCGTGGCCGCATTCTCGACGGCCGTCATCACGGTGTTCTTCACTTATGGCCACATCTATGAATGGTGTCGCCAGCTCTCAGAATGGGCCTTCGAAATCTTCCGGCACAGGTACCTGCTGCCGGCGACCGTGATGTTGTTGGTGTTTACTTTTCTGCTCGTGCGAGCGCGGCCCCTCTCGGCTGCGGCCCTGACGCCCGCGTTAAACGCCGCCAGCGTCGTATTGATCGCCATCCCGTTGATAACGGTGCTGCGTTCCGAAATTCGGTTCATGCGGGTCTCGTCGGGACCTTTGAGTTCAGCCTCCGCAAGCTGCGAAGTCGCGTCTCCCCTGGCGGCCGACGAGACCGCGTCGAGCCAGGTTTCGCGTCGCCCGGACATCTATTACATCATCTTGGACGGGTACGCTCGGAGCGACGTCTTGGAGAACGCCTATCATTTTGACAATCGCCCCTTCCTGCGCGCACTGGAGGAGCGCGGATTCTACGTCGCCGATGGCAGTCA
>CAZFCJ010000199.1:0-4179 GCA_964517315.1 uncultured Anaerolineaceae bacterium
TGTTCCTAAGCGACCGGGCCAAGACCGGCACCATGAAGCGGGCGATCCGGAAGAGAGTGACCAGCCTCACTTCACCCTTCCCAGCTCTCATCTCCGGCTCACTGGCGAGCTGCCTGGTGATTTGGCCGACACTCGGCTCGACCATCTCCAGCAGCGAGCTCAAGACGCGATAACCGATAGGGTTGCGAATCATGTCGCTGATTCTGATCCACAGGCGCTCGCCGGCGGAATCCAGCAAACCAAGTTCATGAGGTTCGCGTTCCAAACCAAAGATCCTGGCCCCACCCGCCATGATGCTGCGGATAACGTCCCGGCCGAGCGGCGTCATTGGGCCCAACAACCCTTGTACCGAGCCAAACGAGAACCAGACCTCCAGCGGATCGAAGGACTGTTCTGGAACGGGGAACAGCGAGGTAATCGGCCTCGACTGCAGTAAGAAGAACTTCCCGTCAGCAAGCGCCCATTCAATATCCTGCGGACGACCCATTTTTTCTTGCACTGCCTGACCAAGATCCACGATTTGCAGGATCTGACCCTCAGACATGGTTTCCTTTTCCGCGGAGAAATCCTTGACTGCCGTGACGCCCCCGCCGGCACGGCCGCGGGTGGACACTCGCTTCTCTCCGATCCGGCTCTTGACGATCGATCCGCTCTCGTGGTCGACGACGAAGTGGTCCGGCTCGACCTGACCCGACACCAGCGCCTCGCCCAACCCGAAGGTGGCGTCAATCACCGACTCGCTCAACAGCCCCGTGACGGGGTTGGCTGTGAAGAGCACGCCTGAAACTTCACTATCGACCATGGCCTGCACGAGGACCGCCAGCGCGGCCTCATCGTCCGGGACCTCGTTGCGGATGCGGTAGCCGATTGCGCGCGCCGTCCACAGGCTGCTCCAACAGTCGACCACTGCCTCGAGCAGATCCGCCTCCGTAACGACGTTCAGATAGGTGTCCTGCTGGCCGGCAAACGACAGATTCGGCAGGTCTTCCAGCGTGGCGGAGGAGCGCACCGCCACCGGCACTTGGTCGAGCTCCTCATAGCCTTTCTTGATTTCATTCTCCAATTCTGCAGGAATCTCGGCCCGGGGAAACGCAGAGCGGATCGACCTCGAGACCCGTTCCAGGGCCCCAGGGTCGTCCCCGGATAGGCTCCTAACGGAACCAGCGATCAGCTCATCCAGCGCGTTCCGGTGCACGAATTCGCTGTAGGCCTCCGTGGGGATGATGAACCCGGGTGGGACGGGAAAACCCCGGCGCGCAAGGCGCGCCAGGTTGGCGGCTTTTCCACCCACCTTTTCCACCTCGGCGTCGGCCGCATCGAGGGGAATAATCACAGTGCGAGCCTCTCCGGATTAGCTTCCGGGAAGTTCTCCGAACTTCCCGGACATGCTTTGTCAAGTGTGGTCTGTGGTGGGTAGGCGCGCGGTGATGCCCAGACAGCTGTCTGGTTCCTGCAGGCCTTACCGTCGACCATGATGGAGTTCGGGTCTGCCATCCCACGCGCTCCCTCTCGAATGTTGTCTTAGATCAAAACGGTCAAGTCAGGCAGGCATTCTGTGTGCGGCACATTGCTGCAAATGATACTCCTCATCGTAAGGTTGCCCGGTTTGCCACAGCTTCCACAGCACGGCGAGCCAGCGGTTGGCCAGGCAGCGGTACGCGTGGCTTGTCGATTGCGAACGGGGTCGAACTCGCTGCCAGTAGCCGTTGGCCCAGGCGGAGGATCGCAGAGAGTGTCGGGCCCATTGAACTGCGATGTGGCGGAATGAGCGATCACATGCGCGGCGGAACATGACCACCCGACGTTTCCCACTCCGTTCTGTGACCGGGCAGGTGCCGGCAAGGCTCTGCACGCTGGCCGCGTTGGGAAAGCGTTCGCGATCGTCGCCCAACTTGGTCAGCAGCGCGGGCGCCAGATACTCCCCTGCACCGGGCAAGGATTGATAGATCTCGCGGTCGGGGTGCTGTTCGAAGAGGTAGCACAGGTCCCGCAGCGCCTGCTTCTTGGCCTGCAGTGTTTCCTTCAGAAGGTTGGCCAAAACAGGCGCATGACCGGCAAAGATTTGGCTTGTCGCCTCCTCCACCGGGGGGAGGCTTCCTTGCAGACGGGCAAAGAGCTTGGGTAGGTACGAGCGGCGAGTGTACTGCTGCGCCCGTGCGAAGGAACGGAGCTCTGGGAGCGTGAGATTCTGGACAGATTCGGGAGTGGGATAGGCGTGGATGAAGGTGAGGGCGAATTGGGTTTGGAGGCTTCCGAAGGCCTGCAGCGGCGCCGGGTGGTAACGAGTCAGCAGCGATCGCAGCCGATTGCAGAGGCTGACCGAAGTGCGGGTCAGGCCATCGATCAGGCGGACCTGCGCACGAATGCTGCGGGTGAGCAAGCTGTCGGGGCGCCAGGGATGCAGCTGATGCCGGCTGGTGCGGAGCAGGTCGGCCAGGAGAAACGCGTCGCTTTCGTCGGTGCGGGCGCCGCTCTGCCGGTAGCGCTTCTGGCTGGCCCGGGTGACCGCCGGTGGCACCACATACACTTGCTCGTAGCCATGCAACCACAAGTAATCAATGAGCAGGTTGTGGGCCGTTTCCAGCGCCACAGGGCACGCAGACGGCGCCACGCCCAAACTTTGGCGGGCACGGTCCAGCTCATGGAAGCCCTCCAGCGTGTGCGAGATCGTCTCATAGGCCACGATCGCGCCGGCGCCGTTGAGGAAAACTAGATCGTGTTTGCTTTGGCTCCAGTCGATTCCAAGGTACACTTTCATCAGGACCTCCTCTCTCTTCGAAAGGGAGTCCCACTGCACATTCCGGGTTGCCGTGTTCCTGTTAGGGCGCTCTTGGCGCAACATGCTTTCGACGGTGAGACCCGAAAGGCCTGGGGGACAGTCCGGGAATGGCGCTCGAAGCGCAGGAAGTTAGCGGTCCTCGTTTCCCAGGCCATCGTGCAATGGGGTAGGCAGATGGACGGCAGACCACCTCCATCTGTTCTACCCCATTCTTCTTGTCCTAATGCACTATAAGTAACAGGAAGTTAATTTGTTCCGCGCTGGTCTGCGTGCGTGGGTCGCGGTTGCGGGGCGGCGGAGGAGGCCGGCTGGGTCAGACGCCTCCCCGCGAGGCCGAGCTGGCCGCCGCCTTGAACGGGCCTGTCGTGCCCTGCGGCTCCTCTTGGTCGAACGAGTGTTGGCCATGCCGGACCAGGACCCCACCGACCCACGCGGCCCACACAGCCGATAGGACGAGGTAGACCATGTCCAGCGGGGCCGCGAGGCTGGCCAATCCCAGGTTCCATGCCAGTCCGGACAACAGGGTCGCGGCCCCCAGGAAGATCGACACCCCGCCGAGGTAGCGTCGGGAAGGCCAGATTAACCAGCCGATCCCCAACGAGAAGACTCCCCCCGGGATCTTCTCGAGCACGTTCCACAAGCCTTGGAAGACTGCAGTCTGGATGGACGCGAACACGGCCTCCAAAGCGGCTCTTTGTGCCTCGCTGGCTGCCTGATAGCTTTCGATCAGCTGGGGCAGCGCCGTCAGCGCGATGGCCGCGCCGATCGCGCCGACAAGAGCGTATGCCAGACCACCGACTGCGAACAGGTCTGCCCATGGCCCTCCGCGCTCGCGTACGAGCTCACGTAGCGCGAGGACGAGGGGCGGCAGCAGCAGGTAGAATCCGAACATCCCGAACGTCAACGCCCGTCGCAGTCCGCGCGCCATCTCTGGGCCTCCACTAAACATCTGAGCAGGGTCGCCGAACGTGTCCGGGCCTCCTCCAAGAGTCGCAGCCAGCGTAGCAGATCCGAAGACGATGCAGATCGCTGAAATCAGGCCAACGATCCCGGCGGCTCGAAAGTACCCATGATCGTTCATGTGAACTTGGCTCCTTGCTCATGCGTAGACTGAAACGAGGTGAACTTCATTAAGGTCGCCAGGCATCTCACCTCTGGATGCCTCGGTCAGTACTGTTTCCATTCGACGATCAGCTCGATCTTCGTCTTGAGGTCAACCCGGCCCAAGTCCAGACCGTGGATTTCGCGCAGCTTGCGCCGCAGCCAGCGCAGAAAGGGGTGTTGTGAGCTGCCCATGCGGGCCAGCAAACATTGGGGCTCCTCAGTTTCCAGCCACAGCAGCGCCACCGGACTAGCGGGGGCCCGGAGCAGGTACGCGTTCAGCTCAACCACGCCCAACT
>CAZFCJ010000199.1:4189-4508 GCA_964517315.1 uncultured Anaerolineaceae bacterium
TCTCACGCAGCGCTTCTCTCTGGCCGCGGCGCCCTTCGCTCAGCTCCTGACAGAAGCGGCGCCAGGTCTCCAGCTTTCCCGGCAGGATCGGCAAGGCCAGTGTGACCTCGAAGCTGTCATCGGCGGCGCGGGGGCGGGAATCCGTTACCACGGATCACAAACCTGCTTCTGGGGAGACCTCGCTGCGGCGGAGAAGTCCGAGCCCGCTGAAGGCGCTGCCAAGCACGTAGAGGGACACACCGATCAGCGGAAAGGGCGGGATCAAAGGCTGGTATCCGGGAAGGATCTCCAACGAGAAGAACGAGGCATCCGCAATTCC
>CAZFCJ010000200.1:0-4499 GCA_964517315.1 uncultured Anaerolineaceae bacterium
GCTTGGGCATCAACATGATGGCACCTTCACTTCACAATCGTCATTCGCTGACGTAGACGTCCATCGCTTCGGCTTCTTCCTCCGCGTCAGGAAGGACGTCGCCGCGATAAATCCAAACTTTGACCCCGATTCGGCCGAAAGTCGTGTTGGCCTCGGTCTGCGCGTAATCGATATCCGCGCGCAGCGTCTGCGCGGGGACGCGGCCTTCTCGCATCCATTCGGTGCGCGACATCTCCATGCCGGAGAGCCGCCCCGAGCACATGACCTTAATTCCTTCAGCGCCGGCGCGCATCGTGGATTGAATCGCTCGCTGCATCGCCCGGCGGTGGCTGATGCGCCGCTCAAGCTGGTGGGCGACGTTCTCGGCCACAATCTTCGCCTCCAGATCCGGCTCCTCGATCTCCGAGATATCGAGCTTGATGTTCGTGCCGGTCAGCTCCTGCAGCTTGCGCCGCAGCTCCTTCACGTTGGCCCCTTTGCGCCCGATCACGATCCCCGGCTTCGAGGTGTGCACGGTGATGTTGATGCTGTTGGGAAAGCGCTCAATGATCACCCGAGAAATCGTACCGCGCGGGTTCTCCTGGTAGCAGAGCTTGCGGATCTCCCGATCCTCGTGCAGCTGCTCCGCGTACTGTCGCTTGGTTGCAAACCACCGCGAATTCCAGCGCTTGTTAACTCCGAGCCGGAACCCGGTGGGGTGTACTTTGCGTCCCATAAACCCTCCTTTCGCGGCCTAGCTCTCCGCCGGCTCACGCTCGCGCAGCACGACGGTGATGTGGGACGAGCGCTTCTTGATCGGTTTGAAGCGGCCTCGACCCCCAAAACGCCGCCAGCGCCGGGTCGGGCCCTGATCGGCGTAAATCTCGGCCACATACAGGTACTCACGCTCGAAGCCGAAGTTCTCCTCGGCGTTTGCAATCGCCGAACGGATCACTTTGGCCACCGGGCGAGCGGCAGCCTTGGAGGTGAAGCGCAGCACGTCCAGCGCCTCCTCCGCCCCCTTGCCGCGCACCATGTCCACCACCAAACGGACCTTCTGCGGTGACATCTGCACGTGGCGGGCGACGGCCCGGATCCCTTCATCCTCGAAATCAGCCATCGTCACTCCTCGTCAGCAGATTCAGCGCCGCCGCTGGCGCTGCCGGTGGCAGCGCTGGTGGTTGCGGTGGCGCCGGCCGTGCCCGTCGTGGTGCGGGTGGTTCGATCCCGGTGCATGTGCCCCCGGAAGGTCCGGGTTGGCGCGAATTCACCCAGCTTGTGACCGACCATGTTCTCGGTGATATAGATGGGGACGTGGCGTCGCCCATCATGCACCGCGATCGTGTGGCCCACCATCTGGGGGAAAATCATGCTCCGCCGACTCCACGTACGGATCACGGTCTTCTCCCCGCGCTGGTTCATGTCTTCGACTTTCTGCAGAAGTTTGGGGTCGATAAACGGCCCCTTCTTCAACGATCTGGCCATCTTATTTCACCTCCGCCGTTTGCCCGTTCACCATCTCAGCGGCGCTTCTTCTTGGCCGTCCGCCGGCGGATGATGTACTTCTCCGTCCGTTTGTTCGACCGCGTGCGCTTGCCTTGGGTCGGCTTGCCCCACGGGCTCTTGGGGCTCGGCAGGCCGATCGGCTGGCGACCCTCGCCCCCACCGTGCGGGTGATCCTTCGGGCTCATCGCCGAACCGCGCACCGTCGGGCGGATACCCCGATGCCGTTTGCGGCCGGCCTTGCCCAGCTTGATGTTGGCGTGCTCCGGGTTGCCCACCTCGCCGATCGTGGCGTAGCAGTCCTGTTGGATCCGCCGCACCTCACCGGACGGCAGCCGCACCGCCACGTACGTCCCCTCCTTGCCCAGAATTTGGGCCGAGGTGCCCGCCGAGCGCACAAGCTGTCCGCCTTTGCCCTCCTTGAGCTCGATGTTGTGCACCACCGCGCCGAGCGGAATGTCCGCCAGGGGCAGGCTGTTGCCCGGCCGGATGGGCGCTTCGGGACCCGACATCATTTCGTCGCCAACCTGCACGCCCAGCGGCGCGATAATGTAGCGCTTCTCACCGTCGGCGTACTTGAGCAGCGCCAGCCGCGCCGAGCGGTTGGGATCGTATTCGATCGCCGCCACGGTGGCCGGAACGCCGTGCTTATCGCGGCGGAAATCGACCACGCGGTACTTCCGGGCGTGGCCGCCGCCACGGTGGCGCACGGTGATGCGGCCGTGCATATTACGGCCGCCCTTACGGCGCCGCGGCACCAGCAGCGACCGCTCCGGCTCCTTCTTGGTGACTTCCTCAAAGGTCGCGCCGGACATGTGCCGGCGGCCCGGTGAGGTCGGTTTGTATTTCTTGACTGGCATACCTACACCCCTTCAAACACGTCGATCGTATCGCCCGGTTCGAGCGTGACCAACGCCTTCTTGTACATCGGCCGCCGCGTGACGACCCGCCGGCTCATGCCCCGACGGCCGCGCTTGGCGGGCATCACCATAATGTTGACTTTGCGCACCCTCACGCCGAACAGCGTCTCGACGGCGTCCTTAACATCGCTCTTGGTCGCCTCCAGGTCCACCTCGAACGCGTACTGATTGAGCGCGCTGCTCTGGTAGCTGGATTTTTCCGTGATGATCGGTCTTATCAATACGTCATAAAGCGATGACATCTCGGATCTCCTCAGTCCGCTAGGTGTTGCGTGATCGCGTCCAGGGAATCGAGCGGCAGGATCACGCGTCGATGGCCGAGCAAGTCGCGAATGTTCAAATACTCCGTGCGCAGGGTTATGGCCTGCGGCAGGTTGCGCGCCGCCAACTCGATCTTCTCGTCCGGCTCGGACAGCAAGATCACCACGCTCTCCTCGCCGACCAGCCCGTCCAATACCTCCGCCATCGTGCGCGTCTTGCCGTCCTCCACCTTGAACTCGTCCAGCACAACAATTTCCGACTCGGCGGCCTTGGCCGAAAGGGCCGAGCGCAGCGCCGCCCGCCGCATCTTCTTGGGCATGTCCTTGCTGTGATCGCGCGGCTTCGGCGCGTGCACCGCGCCGCCGCCGACCCACAACGGAGAACGAATCGAGCCGTGGCGGGCCCGGCCGGTGCCCTTCTGGCGCCAGGGTTTGCGCCCGCCGCCGCGCACTTCGGACCGGCCCTTGGTCGAGTGCGTCCCGGCGCGCGCGTTCGCCATCTGGCGTTCGAACGCCTGGTGCATCAGATCGACTTTGACCGGCGCTTCGAAAATCGCCGCCGGGAGGTCGGTCGATTCGACCTTTTCCCCCTGCATGTTGAGTACATCCACTTTCATCGCCGTTATCTCCGTCGATTTACTGCTTCCGGGCTTCCTTGATGTACACGATCGCGCCCTTGGCGCCCGGGACGCTTCCGTTGACCCCGATCAGATTGCGCTCGGGATCCACGAATTCGACGCTGATATTCTGTGACGTCACACGCCTGCCGCCCATGCGGCCGGCCATGCGCTTGCCCTTGAACACCCGGCCGGGCGTCGAAGTGGCGCCGATCGAGCCGGGGGCGCGGTGGCGGTCCGATTGGCCGTGCGTCTTCGGGCCACCGCCAAATCCATGCCGCTTTACGCCGCCTTGGAAACCCTTGCCTTTGCTGACCCCGATGACGTCGACGCGGTCGCCGATCTGGAAGCTTTCCACCGTGACCTCGTCGCCCTCGCGGACCTCCGGGTCCTTCACGCGGAATTCGCCCAGATACCTCAGGGCCGGCAGGTCGTTGCGCTTCAAGTGGCCCAGCTCGCCACCGGTGAGCTTTCCTTGCGGCACCTCTTGAAATCCGAGTTGGACCGCGCTGTAGCCCTCCTCGGCCGGCGTGCGGATTTGTGTGACATAACAAGGCCCAGCTTCGATCAGGGTGACGGGCAGCGCCGCCCCGTTCTCATCGAAAACCTGGGTCATGCCGACTTTCTTACCAATGAGCCCTTTCATCATTTGTCTCCTACATCATCTTTTGACGGGACTGTCAGCCAGGGCTCGGCTGCATCATCCCCGAACACGGGGCAGTTAGCCCATCGACTACAGAGGCGGGTCCTCGGCGTCCGCTCGTCGAAGAACTCTTACCCCATCTCAGCTTCCAGCTTCTAGCGCCTAGCATCGAGCTTGGGCTTGCAACTTGCTGGTAGCTAGCTGCTAGATTTTTATCTCAATATCCACGCCGGCGGGCAAGTTCAGCCGCATCAGGGTATCGATCGTTTGTGAATCCGGCTCCAACACATCAATCAAGCGCTTGTGTGTCCGGATCTCGAAATGCTCATGCGAGTCCTTGTCGATGAACGGCGATCGCCTCACGGTGAAGCGTTCCCGCCGCGTCGGCAGTGGGACCGGGCCGACCACTTTGGCCCCCGTCCGCTCCGCGGTCTCGACAATCCGCGCCGCGGATTGATCGAGAACCCGATGGTCGTAGGCTTTCAAGCGGATGCGGATCTTTTGTTTCGCCATGGGTTGCAATTACTCCAAGATCTCGGTGATGACGCCGGCGCCGACCGTCAGGCCGCCCTCGCGG
>CAZFCJ010000201.1:0-4325 GCA_964517315.1 uncultured Anaerolineaceae bacterium
GATGCTGCCGGCAACACCGGTCCTGAAGAGTGCATCCTGCTGGCCGTCTTCGACCCCGACGCCGGTTTCGTCACCGGTGGCGGCTGGATTGACTCGCCGGGTGGGGCATTCAAGGAAACGCAAAGTGTCTGGTTCCAGGGCTTCGAGCAAGACACCAATGGTTGGTTCGATCTCGGTGACGGAACGGTTAACCGCGAGCCATCGAGCTACACGAATAGCGGTGGTTACGCCGATGGAATTGCCTCAGCAGACGGCGGTTTTCATTCGAGACTACGGACGACCCAAACGGCAGGATGTGCTCCCCCATTCAGTCAAAGTACGTCGTGTGTCGGACCGTTTACTCGGTGGGGCAGTGTAGTGCCGTCCTCGGAGTTCCCAGCGGGGGGGTATTCGACTTCAGTAGACATTTACCTCGACACTGCTTGGGCAAGTGGGCGACCGGACTGGCGGTTCGATTTCTCTTCGGCGATGAACAAGAGTGATGATACCTTCCTAAGAGACTTCGTGTTCAATGTTGGAACCGATCCCGCCGGTGGAGCCAAGTTCGTGGTTGGTGCAAGCACCAACGCCTTTCGGGCTAACAGCTTCCCGTCTAACCTGTGCCCCAGTCCCTCCACTTCCCCTAACATATGTCGGGCACCCGTCGAAATCACAACGTCTGGTTGGTACACATTCCGGCATACGTTCCGCGATGATAATGGCTCTCTCGCCGTCGATATGGAGATCCTAGACCAGTCAGGCAGTCAAGTGGCATCCTGGACGATCTATTCAGGTGAAGCCATATCCAACGTCGGAGGTCCGCGCTACGGCTGGTTTGCGAATCAGGAGATACATGATCTACCGATTGACAACAGTATGCTGAGCTTGTTATTTACGGGCAAGGCCAACTTCGGCTTCGTGTCCAAGTATAAGAAGGGCGCCAACGTACCTGAGGGTAATACACAGTTTGTGTTCAAGGCCGGCGATCTAAACTTCCACAGCACGAGCTACGACTGGCTGGTGGTTACAGGTAGCAACTTTGCCAAGTTCAAGGGTGAAGGCACCATCAACGGTGACCTCTCGCCCACCGGCGACCCGTTCAAGTTCCAACTCTGGGCCGGCGACGGTGATCCGGACACCTTCCGAATCAAGATCTGGTACGAGCACAACGGCAATGAGATCGTGGTCTACGATAACGGCATGAACCAACCGATCGGTGGCGGCTCAATCGTCGTCCACGCGAAGTAAAACAGCGTCGAATACATGATTAGGGGCGGAGCCTGGCTCCAGGCTCCGCCCCTTTCAGTACCATGACCCTTTGGGTGATGTGACCCGATTCAACGCTGTTTGAATGATCGTTCCAATGTGGTGTTGCGCCACGAATGCGTAATACATTAATAGGATGACACTATCAGATCGCGCTGACGATGAGTCCGTTTGACCCCTCTGCTTTGAGCGCATCAGCAAGGTGAGCGATTGTGATGTCCTCCTCCGTGTAAAGTGGAAACGTCACACTGCCGCCGTCCTGATTGACATCGATGGGGCGCTATCGTGAAGATCTCATGCAACCTCATCCCGGAACTGTCCGGGTAGCTGGCGACTCCGCAACGCCGCAGTAATTGAGCTAAGACCTTGAAATATTATTGTATGGAGGTATAGGTAGGAGAACGACGTGTGCCTGCTGTGTTCCTCTGTAGGCGCTTTCCGAGTATCTTAACCATCATGCCGGAGCCTCACGCTGCATACTCCTGCACGCCATACTCAAGGATGGCCACCAGTTCGCGTAGTTCCGAAAGCCGCTCGTTCTTCTGCCTGCAAATCCCGGGCCAGCCGCCCGAGCGCCGCTTGATGGGCGCGGCAGAATTTTGAAGAACAAATCCAGTGTTCGTTGAGTGTGGACGGCGCCGACGGGAGTGGTGTCATCACATAGCAGGGCGGGCGGATAGCCTACGAGGACATGCTCGATTCCCAATAGTGGGCATGGATGAAGGGTGGCCGAATTGCGGCCCATGTGTCTGTCCACCAGAAGACGTTCGGACCATACTGGGCCGATCGCTCTTCGGAATGCGTAGATCTTCTTCCAGTTCCAGCCTGGCTGTTCTATATTTTTCCTCCGGCTTTCAGCGATTCCCTGGCAACGATCTTCACATGGATCCCGGGCTGGACGCGCTTGTCAATATGGACAAGCAGATCGATGGTGTTGATACGCTTCCCTTGTGAACAGGGATGATGCGCGTTTTTCGTTCCGCGCTCCTTTCTCCTGACGTGAATTGGCACATCCACAACGTACTCTGCTCAGTTCTAAATCCTTGATGACGACTCGCGGCCTCGTAGCGGAAGCAGACCTATGTTTTGAAGCCAGGTTGAGGTGATGCTTGCCGTGAGAAACAACTCATGGGACACTCCGACTAGGCGAGCGTACAATGAGACCCGGAGAACGCTATGTGCCTGGAGTGGGACCGTCAGGCGGCGGGCGTAGGAAGAGCGATAGGACAAGATCAGGGAAAAGGAGCGAGGACATGGCTATCCGAGAAGCGACGAAAACGCCCTTGAAGGCCGCTGAGTTGCCGGTCTACTACAACGCGGCCGATATCCTGGAACACAATCTGGAGCAGCGGGCCGACAAGAAGGCGCTGTTCAGCCGGGAGCGCAACCTGACGTTCAGAGAAGTGTCCGATGAGGCCAACCGCATCGGCAACGCGCTTCGCGGACTCGGAGTGGGCTTCGGGGACGTCGTCGGTCTGTTGTGCTTCGACCAGCCGGAGTGGGTGACGACGTTCTTCGGCACGCTCAAGGTCGGCGCGGTCCACCTGGGGATGAACACGCTGCTCACGCCGCGGGAGTTTGAACAGATCCTGCAGGACAGCCGGGCCAAGGTGCTGGTCGGCCATGAAAAGCTGCTCGATCCGATCGAGGAGATCCGGGAGAACTTGGATTTCCTCGAGCATGTCGTGGTGATCGGGGAACCTCGACGGGATGGGGACCACGTTTTTGACGCTTGGATCGCGGATGAATCCGCCGAGCTGGAGACCGAGAAGACCCACCGGGAGGACATCGCCACCCTCAACTACTCCAGCGGCACGACCGGCGCGCCGAAGGGGATCCCCCACGCGCACAAGGACCTGCCCTTGACCGCCCACAATTGGGGCTTGAACGTCCTGGGTCTGGGGGAAGAGGACCGCACCTTTGCCGTCGCCAAGCTGTTCTTCACGTTCGGCACCGGAGGCAACCTGATCTTCCCCTGGTACGTGGGCGCGAGCTCGGTCCTGTACGCCGGTTCGCCCCGTCAGGCGGTCAACGTGCTGGAGGTGATCGACGAGTTCAACCCGACGGTCTTCTACACCTCCCCGACGGGATACGCCTCGATGCTGGCAGTGGAGGGCATGACCGAGAAGTACGATCTGTCGAGCCTGCGTCAATGCGTGTCAGCGGGCGAGGCGCTCCCCGCCCCGATCTGGCAGCGGTGGAAGGAGGCCACCGGAGTGGACACGGTCGACGGCATCGGGTCCACGGAGGTGTGGCACATCTTCATATCCAACCGACCCGACGACATCCGGCCGGGCAGCTCAGGCAAGCCCGTGCCCGGCTACGAGGTGAAGATCGTGGACGAGAAGTTCAACGAGGTCGAGCCGGGTGAGATCGGGAACTTGCTGGTAAAGGGCGAATCCGTCGCCCTTGCGTACCTTCACCAGTACTATCGCAGCAAGCAGACGTTCCGCGGAGAGTGGTTGTTCACCGGCGACAAGTACCGCCGCGACGAAGACGGTTACTATTGGCACGCTGGCCGCTCTGACGACATGATGAAGGTCGGCGGCATCTGGGTTTCCCCGGTGGAAGTTGAGAGCACGTTGATCAGCCACGACAAGGTCCTGGAATGCGCGGTGGTCGAAGAGCGGGACCAGGACGACCTGGTCAAGCCCAAAGCCTATGTCGTGCTGAACGAGGGTGTCAAGCCGGGCGACGAGCTGGCAGGGGAGCTGATCGAGTACTGTCGCGAGAACATGGCCGGCTACAAACGACCGCGCTGGATCGAATTCGTCGAGGAGCTGCCCAAGACGGCGACGGGCAAGGTACAGCGCTTCAAGCTTCGGGAGGAGACCGGCTAGCCGAATCTCACCAAGCCAGCGCTGAGCACTGAGCGCTGAGCACTGACCCTGAGGCCGATGGCCGCTGGCCTCTGGCTCAAGTATGGAGCGCACACGGGGACGCCTAGGCCGACTTGATTTGGATAAGCGCGCGCCGTGTAAATATAATCACTAAGACACAAGGCCTCTTTGTGCTCTTGTGATAAGTCCTTTGAGTCTTCGTGGTTGGCCATGTATTCCGACCGCAACCGAGAGGTGCTA
>CAZFCJ010000202.1:0-4317 GCA_964517315.1 uncultured Anaerolineaceae bacterium
CGGCGCACGGTTCAGCGATGGCTACCCTTCGCAGAGCTCCTCGGCCGTCTTGTCCGGCTTCATGTCGGGCAGGAACCCGAACTCCTCGACCAGAGCCCAGTGCTCGGCCGACCCGATGAAGTCGGCGAGATGCCGGTTGAACGCATCCACCAGCTCCGTGTCTTCCTTGCGGAAGGCGAACGCGCCGTATCCTTTGGTGACCTCACCGTCCAGCACGGGGAAGAACTGCGGGGTGGACTCCAGGGAAGGATCATCGAGGCGGCGCACGTAGGACCTGACCGTCAACGCCGTCAGCCCGACCGCGTCGATCTTGCCCTCCTGCAACGCCTGCACCGCCTTGTCGAAGCTGGTATACAGCAGCGCCCGCTCGGCCGGGATGGCCACCTCCACCGCATAGTTGTACTCGACGGTTCCCGAGATCAGCCCGACCCTGGCGTCCGGATTCTGTGAGATGGACAGGTAATCGGTGATGCCCTGCGGGTTTCCCCGCTTGACCAGAAACGCTTCCCCGACCACGTAGGTCGGATTGCTGAACGCCACGAGCTTGCACCGCTCCGGAGTGATGAACATCCCGGCCGTGATCACGTCCACGTCGCCGCCGCGCACCCGGGGGATGAGGTCGCCCCAGTTCGTCACCACGCCCTCGAGGTGGATCTCGGGATCGATGCGCGAGAGGATCTCGCGCGCGATGGTCGGGGACTCCCCCGTGAGATGCCCGTTCTCGTCCACGTAGCCGTAGGGACGTTCGTTGGCGACGGCCGCCTTCATCACGTTCTCGTCCTTGATGCGCTCGAGGGTGCCCTGGCCCTGGGCGGCCATGCACACGGCAAAGAGGCCCACGCCCATCACGGCCGCGCGCGACAACCAGGCGGCGGAGCTGCCTCTCACCAACTCATTCCCCGCACCCCTCACTCGCATACCCGGCACTCTTCCTCCCGCGCTCATTTGACGACGATACACGTGCACTCCGCGAGGGCATTGACCTTGTGCGAAACGCTGCCCAGGAAGAACCCTTCGATATCGCCCAGGCCCCGGCTCCCGATGACGATCGCGTCGACGTTCTTGTCCTTGGCGAACTTCACGATGGTGCGCGAGGGCGGCCCCCGCTTCACGCTGCCCTCGACCTTCTTGAGCCCCGCGTCCTTGGCCTGCTCCCTTGCCCACTCCACCGCATCGCGCGCGATCTCGCGCAGGGTCACGTCCGGAGGCTCGGGCACCTCCCGCGCCCTCACCAGCGAATGCGTGCTCTCCAGCGAGCTGTAATGCTTGTAAACGCTGAGTATCAGCAGCCGTGAATCGAAGCGCTTGGCGAGCTCGATCGCGACCCGCACCGCCTTGCCCGCATGCCCCGAACCGTCGACCGCGACCAGGATGCTGTCGAACTTGGGCTCCTCGCTACGCTTGGATCTCTTTGTCGCCATGCTCAGTCGCCGAACGCCATATCTCTCAGAAACAGTGCGATGTCGGGCACGAAAATGAGCAGCACCGCCGCTATCAGCAACATGACAAAGAACGGCGGCGTACCCTTGATCACATCGAAGTAGGGTCGCCTGAAAATCGCGATGGCCGTGAATATATCGCAGCCGAACGGCGGCGTGGCCGAGCCGATGGCCACCTGAAGCGTGATGATGATGCCCACGTGCACGGGATCCAGGCCCGCCTGGGCGATCACGGGCGCGAAGATGGGCGTGAAGACCAGTATGACGACGATCGGGTCGACGAACATGCAGCCGACGAAAAACGCGATCGAGATGGCCACCAGCACCATGATCGGCCCCGCCTCGTGCAACCCCAGACCACCGAGGATCGCCTGCGGGATCTGGGCGAAGGAGAGCGTCCACGAGAAGGCGTTTCCGGCCGCGACGAGGATGAACACCACCGCGGTGATCAGGCCCGTGGACAGCGCGATGTCCGGTATGTCCCTTATCCTCATCGAGCGGAATACGAGCAGCTCCAGGATCAGCGCATACAGCACGCTCACCGAGGCCGCCTCGGTGGGGCAGAAGATGCCGCCGTAGATGCCGCCCACGATGATCACGGGGAATCCGAGCGGCCACACCGCGCCCCGGACGGCCTCCCAGCGCGCGGCCCAGCCCGCTCTGGGCTCTACCGGTATGTCCTTGATCTTGGCGTACACGACCGAATAGGTCGCGAACATCACGAGAATCAGCAGGCCGGGCCCGATGCCCGCGATGAACAGCTCGGCGATCGAGGTGCCCGAGATGACCCCGTAGATGATCATCCCGATGCTCGGCGGGATCAGAAAGGCGATGTCGCTCGCGTTGATGGTCAGCGCCATCACGAAGGAGTCGTCGTAGCCCGCCTTGAGCATCTTGGGCCGAAGGGGACCGCCGATGGCCACCACCGTCGCCTGAGTCGAGCCCGACACCGCTCCGAAGAGCGTGCACGTCACCGCGCTGGTCACGGCGAGCCCGCCTCGCACGTGGCCGACGAACCTCATGACCAGATCGAGCAGCCGGTCCGCCGAGTGTCCTTTGGTGATGATGTCCGCCGCGAATATGAACATCGGCACCGCGACCAGCGCCGCCGGCTTGATGCCCCCGATCATCTGCTGAATCATGATGTCGGGCTTCATGCCCACGAAGAAAATGAAGAACCCCAACATGGCCGCCCCGATGAGCGGGATCATCATCGGGAACCCGAGCAGCAGGAGCACGATCATGAGACTGAGCATGGCGGCAGTCATGGCATGGACTCCTGCATCGGAGGGGCGAGCATCTTACTCACGTCACGGCCCCAGGGACTCTTCCGTCTCCTCGTACTGATCGACCTTCTCGAAAGAGAGATACACGTCCTTGCTTTGCAGGTTCCTGATTACGGTCAGGACGTACTGGATGCCCGTGATCGCAAACCCGACCGGCACCCATATATAGGTCAGGTAGAGCGGGAGCTGGAGAGCCGGCGTCACCTTCTGGAGCATCCACACCCGCTCGACATATCTATAGGAGTAGTAGGCGAGAACAAACATGATCGCCGCGGTGATAGCCGCTATGGCGATCATCAGGATCTTCTTGCCGATGTCGGGAAGCTGGTCGTAAACGGCCGACATCCGGATGTGCCGGCCCTGCCGCGTCGCGTATCCCAGGCCGACGAAGGTGATGAGGACGATGAGGAACTGGTTCAGCTCCTCGGAGAAGTACAGGCTCTGGTGGAAGACGAAGCGCCCGATGACGTTGGCGACGGAGTTGGTCGCCATGAGGAGGACGCCGTAGGCGAGAACGATGACCTCGAAACGGGCGATCCCCGCGTCGAGCCAGTGCAGCGGTGCGAGAATGCGGCGCACCACGCGACCCGATTTACTCGACCCGGCAGCCGGTCTTCCGTCCGAATCCGCCATCAGCCCTCCCCTGGATGTTGTTGTGTGGCGAGCGTGCTGGCGTACGGCCGCCGCGGGTGTCCAGTCGGGGGATTCTCATTCTTTTTCCGGCGCAGTGCGGAAGACTAGAGAACCTTTCACATGGTGTCAACGGCGCGTACCCGCCCGCGCGTCCGGGAACGGACGGACAGGCAGTTTTTCCGCCTTATCGGCGCAATTCGCGGAAAATCTCTGTTTCGAGCTTATCGACGTCGGATTCTCTCTGCTCCCCCTGCAAGAATCCCCGTGCGCTTGAATCGATTTCCGGCCCGCTCTAGACTGCACGGGTGAGAAGGAGGAGGTGCGCGCCGGGAGTATACGCGCTCCTCTATATCGTCATGATGACCACAATCAAGGGGAGACAAGATGGTTAGTCCGATCCGCCTCAAACTCATCGCGCTGTCCATCATCGGCGCCGGTTTTGCGTTCATGGCGCAGACCGCACACGCCGAGCAGTGGAAGTTCGCCATCGAGGAGATCCAGGGCAGCGTGCAGGACGCCTACGCGCAGGAGTTCAAGAAGCGTGTCGAGCAGAAGACCGGCGGCGACGTGGAGGTCGTCATTTATCCTTACGGGTCGCTCGGGACTTCCGCCGACCTGACCGAGTTGGCGACGGCCGGCGTTCTCCAGCTCGCGAACGCCTCGCCCGGGCATCTGGGAACACTGGTTGGGGAGATCCAGGTTTTCTCCATCCCCTACCTGCTCTCTCAGGACAATTCCGTCAACAAGGAGGTCCTGACCGGCAGTTCCTGCATCTACGACAAGCTCGCCGGCGACTTCGAGTCCAAGGGCCTCAAGCTGCTCACCATGTATCCGGAAGGCGAGATGGTCTGGACGACCAACAAGAAGATCACCAGCCCCGAGGACTTCGACAACTTCAAGATGCGGGTGATGGTCTCGCCTCTTCTGGTGAAGGCGTACGAGGCGTTCGGGGCCAGCCC
>CAZFCJ010000203.1:0-4283 GCA_964517315.1 uncultured Anaerolineaceae bacterium
CAGCGGGGTTTTCGCGCAGCTGGCTGGATGCGGTCATTATGCGTGTGGGCGACATGCAGCTCGCATTCCCTTTCATTCTCTTGGCCATCATCGTGTTGGGGGTTATCACGGACCGCAACGCCTTTCATCTCATCCTGGTGCTGGGTGTACCCGGATGGATCCTCTACGCTCGCGTCGTCCGATCCAGGGTGATGGCTGAGCGGGACAAGGATTACGTGATGGCCGCCCAATCGCTGGGCGCCGGCCGAATGCGGCAAATGTGGAAATATGTGTTTCCCTCCATATGGATGGTCGTACTTGTGATCGCTATGCTGGATTTTGGCTTCATCATCATCATCGAAGCGACGCTCAGCTTTCTGGGGTTCGGGCTGACTCCACCCGCCCCCTCTTGGGGTTCCATGCTGGCCGAGGGCCGCAAGAACATGATCATCGCACCCTGGCTCTCCATCCTGCCGGGGATCGCGATCATGCTCAGCGTTCTCTCCATCAATCTCATGGCGGACGGCGCAGGGGACGTGCTCGACCCCAAGCTCAAGAAAGGGCTCTTTCGCCGTCACAAGCGGAAACCCGAGCAGGGGGGCGTTCGCTCGCAGGGGGAGCCGCGGACGAACGGAGGAGGGGATCAGGGCCCCCTCGACCCGGGAGCATTTCCGCTCCTCAGTGTGCGCAATCTGAGCGTTGAATTTCCGACCGGTGAGCAGATCGTAAGAGCGGTTCGCGGCGTGACCTTCGAGGTCGATCGAGGCCAGACCCTGGGAATCGTCGGCGAAACGGGCTCCGGCAAATCGGTGACGGCCTCGGCCATCATCCAGCTGATCGACCCGCCGGGCCGCGTGACCTCGGGAGCGGTCCTCTTCGAAGGCCGTGATCTCACCCGCATTGCCGACGACGAGGTGAGTCGGCTCAGGGGCAGCAAGATCGGGATGATATTCCAAAATCCGTCCGCATCGCTGACTCCCGTGCTCAGCATCGGTTCGCAGATGGTGGAGACGATCCGCCAGCATCGTCACGTTTCATCCACCCAAGCCAGTAAGATGGCGCTGAAGGCGTTGTTGGATGTCGGTATCGGTGACCCGGAAAGCATTCTGTCACAGTACCCCTTCCAGCTCAGTGGTGGCATGAACCAGCGAGTCATGATCGCCCTGGCCATGTTGGCCAAGCCGGACCTGCTGATCGCCGACGAGCCGACGACGGCGCTGGACGTCACCACCCAGGCCCAGGTGCTCGAGCAGTTGCGGGACATCACGCATGATCAGGACACGGCCATGATCCTGATCACGCATGACATTGCGCTGGTGCGCCAGTATGCCGATACGATCGTGGTCTTGTACGCCGGACAGGTGTGCGAGACCGGCGCGGTGGACGAAGTCATTCGAGCTCCGGAACATCCGTACACCCAAGCGCTGCTCGAATCCGTGCCTCACGCCGATCTCAAGCCCGGGGATCGACTGCTCTCCATCCCCGGCGAGCTGCCGGATCCAACCCAGATTCACCAAGGCTGTCCCTTCACCCCGCGCTGCCGCTATGCGATGGAGGAGTGTGCGGAGATCAATCCACCGCTCGAGTCGGTCGGCCCGGGGCGGACGTCGGCCTGCCACCTGGATGTGATTCCCATGGAAGAGACCGAGGTGACATGACCGAGCCGCTGCTCGAGGTGCGGGGCCTCGCCAAGCACTTCTCCGTTCGCAAGTCGGGGCTCATAAGTCCGGGCCGGAGAGTCGTGCGCGCTGTCGACGGCGTGAGCTTCACGATTCACGAGGGCGAGACCCTGGGCCTGGTGGGGGAGAGCGGGTGCGGGAAATCCACGCTGGCGCGCACGATCCTTTTCCTCGAGGAGCCCACCGAAGGCCAGGTCCTCTTCTTGGGAAAGCGGCTGACAGCCGAAAGCGTGCGCGAGCTGCGGCGGCGAGCGCAGATCGTGTTTCAAGATCCTTATCTCTCGCTACCTCCCCGCATGAAGGTCGGGGATATCGTCGGCGACCCTTTCCGAATCCACGGGCTGGCCAACGGCGCTGAACTTGCCGAGCGGGTGACGAGATTGCTGCTGGACGTAGGTCTCAAGAAGGAGCATGCCGCCAACTACCCCCACCAACTGAGCGGGGGGCAGCGCCAGCGGGTCGGCATCGCTCGGGCGCTCGCGGTGCAGCCCTCGCTCATCATCGCCGATGAGGCTGTCTCCTCGCTGGATGTCTCGGTCCAGGCTCAAATTCTCAATCTGCTCAAGGACCTGCAAACGCGCTATCAGCTCGCGTACCTGTTCGTGTCCCATGATCTCGGCGTCGTTAAGTACATGAGCCACCGTATCGCGGTGATGTACCTGGGCAAGATCGTGGAGCTCACCACGACGGACGAGCTGCATCGGCAGCCGCTCAATCCGTACACGCACGCTCTGCTGTCCGCCATACCCAGTCTGCATGAGAAGGGTGGACGCAGAGTCGAGCTCAAGGGAGAACCCCCGGATCCCGCCAACCCTCCCCCCGGATGCAGATTCCACCCCCGCTGCCCGATGGCGGAAGAGAAGTGCAGCGATGACGAACCGGCGCTCCAGGAGTGGCTGTCGGACCACTTGGTCGCCTGCCACTTCGCGCTCGAGACGCCGGACCTGATGGGTGAGGCCGAACCCGATGCCCGGCCTCAAGAGGTTCAATGACCATTCGCGCCGGTGTGGTTGGGCTCGGGTTTATGGGGCGGCGCTATGTCGAGATTCTCCACAGCCTGGAAGGGGTGAGGGTGGCCGCTGTTTGCGATTTGCGCCTCGAACTCGCCGAAGAGCTGGCCGAAGAGGCGGAGGCCACGGCCTTCGTCGAGGCGGCGGAATTGGCTTCTTCGACCGAGGTCAACGCAGTCTTTGTCTGTACCCCGGAGGATCGCCACGTCGAGGCCTCACTGGCCGCGATCGGGGCCGGCAAGCCGGTGATGATAGAGAAGCCTGTGGCCCACTCCATGGAATCGGCGCGGCGGATCGCGGAGGCGGCGAGGGCCGCCTCTTCCATGGTCATGGTGGCACATCTGCTGCGCTTTGAGCCCCGCTGGGCGGCGGCCAAACGAGCCATCGACGCGGGGGACATCGGTTCGGTCGTCAGCATCGCCGCGCGCCGGGTCGGGAATGTATTGGATCAGGAGATCTTGGAGGGACGGACGACCCTCCCGCTCTATTACGGGGTCCACGACCTGGACGTGATCCGGTGGTTCGCGGGCTCGGAGGCGGTCACCATGTACGCCTCCCGACGATATGGGGTGTTGGAGCAGGCCGGCTATCCCATCCACGATCTCTACTGTACGGTGCTGCGTTTCGAGAATGACGTTCTGGCGACGGCGGAACTGGGATGGCATGTGCCCGCCGTTGCGGCCGATGCGCCGACAACGGGGATCACAGTCGTCGGTACGGAGGGCTGGCTGAGGGTTGAACAGTCTGACACGGGAATCCAATACTGGTCGGGCGCCGACGGGCGCTCGGTCCACCCGGTGATCGATGTGACGTTCTGGCCCCAGATTCACGGTGCGCCCGCTGGCGCGCTGACGAGCGAACTGATGCATTTCCTGGAGTGTGTACGCTCCGGGGCAGAGCCGGCAATCACCGTATCCGATGCGGTCGAAGCGCTGCGCCTGTCCCTCGCCATGGAAGCCTCCGCGGAGCAGGACAAAGTTATCCACCTGTCGGATTTTGCTTTGCCTAACGCCGAGGTGGCCCGGGACTAGTTCGCCGGGCTGGGGACCCCGGTCTCATGGGTTGATCCGGGCTGAGCGTTGTGAGCTCAAAGTCCGTTCTCCGCTCGCATCCGCTTGCGTCACGGAGGGAGATATGACCGCCATGCAGCGAGACATCGTGAATGTGGGCGATACGCCTGGACCGAAGGACCTGCCGTTTTCCTCGGCGATCCGAGCCCGCGGTGACTTCGTGTTTACGTCAGGCCATGTCGGCTTCGATCCGGCGACCGGCGAGCCCCCCGAGGGGATCAGAGCCCAGACCGAACAGGCGCTGCAGAACCTCAAAACGGTGCTTGAGACGGCGGGGACGTCCTTGGAGAAAGCCGTCAAAGTCAACGTGTATATCTCAAGCCCGGACCACTACGAGCCGATGAACGACGTCTACCGCCGGTTCTTTCCGACCGACCGGCCGGCGAGGACGACCGTCGTGACCGAGCTTGTGCGCCCCGATCTTCTGGTGGAGATCGAGATCGTCGCGCTGATGCCGAACGAGGAGGGATCGTAATGACCGACCAAACCCACGTGCTCGCCCGCATGACCTGGCTCGAGGCCGAGCAGGCGCTTGAGTCAGCCCG
>CAZFCJ010000204.1:0-4276 GCA_964517315.1 uncultured Anaerolineaceae bacterium
CCTGGCCGATCCAGCTCGCGATCAATATGTGGGACGCCTTGACGATGTTCTCCCGTAGTACCGGAGAAATTTGGATCGCCACCGTGCCAAATCGACCTGCGCTGGACCTGATCACGGGCGGTTTCTTCCACTTGGCCCTGGTCATTTTGGCCGTGGATTACGTCCGGCGACGTCGTTGGGAGAACCTGTACCTACTGCTCTCGGTCCCGATCCTGCTCCTGCCCTCCGCGCTCGCACTCGCCTTTCCGAATGAGAACCCGGCGCCGAACAGGGCGACGGGAGCGATCGTGCCCGTGTTCACCATCGCCGCCTACGGGCTGGCGACGACCGCACGCTGGGCGCGCGCTCAGCTCCCGCCTCGTCGGCGGAACCTGGCCATGGCTCCGGTGGTTGTGCTGTTGGTCCTGGTCGGTCTGGTCAACCACCGCTTGGTCTTCGAAACCTATGCCGACCGCCAAAGGACGGGTACCTGGAACGCTTCGGAGGCCGGCCAAGTGATGCGAGGGTTTGTCGACGCCTTTGGCCACCCTGAGAACGTCTACTTCGTCGTGTATCCCCACTGGCTCGACTCGAGGCTGGTTGCGATTGAGGCGGGTGCGCCGATCCGAGACTACTCCGTCTGGCCCGAGGACCTGGCCCATCAGGAACTTGATCCGAATCGCTTCCACCTGTATTTCCTCAAACCGGAAGACGTCGAGTCAATCCAGTTGCTGCAAGAACTTCACCCCAGCGGCGTCCTGAGGCATCACCCTTCGCCGGTCGTTGGAAGAGATTTCTACCTCTTCTACGTGCCGGCGGAGAGCGAGGATCCCGAAGTGCAGGCGCGGGCCGGGCGATGGCGGAATGGTCGGAGATAGAGGCCCCCGCCGCGATAGAATTGGCTCTATGATTTGGCCTCTCGTTTGTGATTTGGTGTGTCTTGGCCAAGGTGACGGTTTCCCCATCTCGGTCATTCAGTTGAAATGACATCCGAACTTCCCCCCGAGACCAGGGCCGAGGTCAAGCCGCGGATCGACTGGGGCACGCTCTGGCCCAAACTGCTTCTGCTCCTTGTGTTGGGCGTCGCTGCTTACCTACGCTTCGCCGGGCTGAACTGGGATGAGGGGACCCACCTCCATCCCGACGAGCGTTTCCTCACCCTCGTGGAAGTCAGCCTTCAGCCGGTTCAGGGGCTGGGAACGTACTTCGATACCGCCACCTCGACCCTTAATCCAAACAACGTAGGCCATACCTTCTACGTGTATGGGACCTTGCCGATCTTCATTGTTCGCTATCTCGCCGAATGGCTGGGGCGCACAGGGTACGGTGAGGTGCACCTGGTCGGCAGGGCAGCGGCGGCCTCATTCGACCTGATCTCGATCTACCTCGTCTATCTGTTGGGAACCCGCCTCTATCGGCGGAGGGTGGGGCTCTTAGCGGCGGCCTTCAGCGCCGTTTCGGTCCTTCTCATTCAGCACGCTCATTTCTTCGTCGTTGACCCCTTCGCCAATACCTTCATCCTCGCGGGTTTGTTCTTTGCCGTCGTGGTCATGGATGAGGGAGGCTGGAAGAATTACGCGCTGTTTGGACTCTTCTTAGGGTTGGCGGTCGCCTCCAAGATTAACGCAGCCCCCCTTGCGGGTATGGTGGCTTTATCCGCCGGCGTCAGAGCGTTCAAGCGCCAAGATCACGCCGATCTCCGTGGAGCCGTACTCGGTGTGTCCTTGGCCGCGTTTGTCTCCTTCCTGACATTTCGGATCTTCCAACCCTACGCATTTCAGGGCACCTCGTTTTTTGATATCCGCCTTAACCCCAAATGGCTGGCCACCATGGCGGAGGTCCGGCGCCAAGTCAGCGGGGCGGTGGATTTCCCGCCCGCCCTCCAGTGGGCGGATCGGATTCCGGTCTGGTTTTCCTTTAAAAACCTGGTGCTGTGGGGGTTGGGATTGCCGCTGGGAATCACCGCTTGGGCCTCTTGGGCGTGGGCGCTCTGGCGATCGATTCAAGGTCGAGGCTGGGACCGACATCTGATCCCTGTCGTTTGGACGGGTGCCTACTTTATCTGGCGTTCGACCGGCTTCACCCAGGCGATGCGCTACCATCTTCCCATCTACCCGACGCTGGCCATCCTCGCAGCCTGGGGCTTGTGGGCGCTCTACGATCGAGCCGGTTCCTTCGCCAAGTCGCCGCGCTGGGCGCGGGCGGGGACCGTCGCGTTGGGCGGACTCGTACTCGCCAGCACCACATTCTACGCATTCGGGTTCTTGAAGGTCTACACCACGCCGCTGACGAGGGTGGAGGCCTCGCGTTGGATTTACAGCCACGTGCCCTCGGCGATTAATCTGACCATCGAGACGGATTCCGGCGAGAAATTGGAGCCGCTGGCGGTGCCGGAGGACTTCACCCTTCAAGCTGGACAGCCGACAACCCTAACCTTCACTTCCCGGCACACTGGACGGGCGACCTCCATCATGATGCCGGCCGCCGAGCGCACGACAGCGGGCGCGGCGCCCGATCAGCTCACATTTGCGCTCTACGAGGGGGGCGCCTCGGGCGAGCCGCTCGCTGAGGCGACCCTCGAAGCCCATGTCCCGTCGAACAACCCGACCCGACTTGAGGCCCAACTGCGCCCGGCGGTGCAGGTCCAGGACGGCGGGTCTTACACCCTGCAGGTGGCGCTGCGGGGCGGTCCTGCCCTGCGAGCGCAGGGTGAACCTGCCTTGATCATGGAGACGCAGTCGGGGCAAGAGCTCGCCGACGTGCCGCTGTCCGATGAGCAGATCACCCTGGCTGGTGGAGGGCGGCAGGTCATCAACTTCACCTCGGGCGCATCCGGGAACGCGCGCGGCGTCCGGTTCCCTCACATATCCGTATCCGACTCCGTAAGCCAGCCGCTGACTTTCCGAGTCGTTCTGCGGCCGCGTGGAGGGGAAACCGAATTGGGATCCGGAACGCTGTCCATCTCTGAGACGGCGTCTGTGGAGGGCGCGCCGCTGGATGTGAGCTTCACCAATTGGGTCTCCCTGCAGGAGGACCAGCAGTACGAGCTCGAGCTGAGCCTCTCCTCCGAGGGGAGTATGGCCTTCACCGGCTCTACGATTGTGATCGAGACGAGCTGGGACGACGCGCTGCCCACCAGGATCGATGGCTACGACATCGCGGGGCGCTTGGACTCGCGCAACCTCGAGCTCTACTGGGCGGACCAAGAAGACAAGGATGGCAACGGGACTCCCGACAAGCAGGAGAAAATCGTTGATTTCCTGACGGAGGCCGATTACCTGTTCATCAGCTCGAATCGTCAGTACGGGACGATCAGCCGCGTGCCCTCCCGCTACCCGCTCACCGCGACTTTCTACCGGGAGCTCTTTGCATGTCCGCCGCCGGAACCGGTGTCGCGCTGTGCAGATCGGGCCCAGCCGGGGCGGGTCCAAAATGACTTCGGCTACGAACTGGTCCAGGTTTTCGAGAGCAACCCGCGTCTGTTGGGGATTGAAATCAGTGACCAGGCCGCCGAAGAGTCGTTCACTGTCTACGATCACCCCCAAGTCTTGATCTTCAAGAAGGCGCGGGATTTCGATCCGGATAAGCTGCGGGCGGCCCTTTCCGCGGTGGACGTCAGTCAGGTTCAAAGCGTCCCGCTCAGTGAGCTGGAGGCGGGTGCTGCGCCCTCGGCGATGATTTCGACGAGCCGGTGGCAGGTTCTTCGATCGGGGGGCACATGGGCCGAGCTATTCCCGCCGCAGGGGTTGCTCAATCGAGCTCAGCCGCTGGCGGTCGTCGTCTGGTGGATCACGATCGCAATTCTTGGCTGGGCCACATTCCCGCTGACACGGCGGGCCTTCCCCGGGCTGGAGGATGGCGGCTACGCCTTGGCGCGGATTATGGGGCTGCTCCTCTTCGCCTGGGTGAGCTGGATGCTGGGGAGCGTTGGCGTCCCGGTTTCGCGGACCGCTTTGTGGCTCGTCGTGCTCGGATTCGTGATCATCGGGGCCGCCGTCGCCTGGCACGATCGGGAAACGCTGAGGGCGCTCATCCGTGAGAACAGGTCCGAAATTATGTGGGTCGAAGGGATGGCGCTTTCGTTCTTCGCGCTGGACTTGGTAATTCGCCTCGGCAACCCGGACCTCTGGCATCCCTCCAAAGGCGGGGAGAAGCCGATGGACCTCTCGTATCTCAACGCGGTGCTCAAAAGCCGCACCTTCCCGCCTTATGATCCATGGTTTGCCGGCGGATACATTAACTACTATTACTTCGGTTTTGTCCTGATCGGTCTCCCGATGAAACTGTTGGGGATCGA
>CAZFCJ010000205.1:0-4260 GCA_964517315.1 uncultured Anaerolineaceae bacterium
CCCGCCTCGATCGCGCGGACAAACTGGCCCAAGCCGGCGAACGATAGCGTCAGAATCAACTTCGCCCAACCGACCCGGTCGAGCATTTCATATTTGCGCCCGATCCGCTCGTCTTCCTCGCCATGGTGGACCCCCGCCTTCCACTCGCCCACGAAGAACGCGTTTTCACCCTGGAACTCGTGACCGACGGCGACGCCAAATGGGAGTTCCTGCTCTTCCCCCAGCTCGATACAACGCTGCGCAAGCTCAGTGCTGGTGTCGATCTCGAACAAGTGCTGGTGCGCGCCGGCCAGGTAGCCGAGCGCGTTGAGCCGGGCCATCGGATCGTCGAGTCGTTCGGCGATCTCCAAGGCTCGATGGTACTGCTCGATGGCGGTGCGGTGTTCGGCATTGTAGTGGTGGTAGCGGCCGAGCATCGTGATGGCGTTGGCCAGTGCCGTGCTCTCCGATTCCGATTCGAGCACCTCAACCGCCTCGGTCAGCAAAGTCAGTCCCTCCGGTTCGCTGAGCAGGGTGTGGTATGCCCCCTGGTCCACCTTCATCTTGGCGGCTTCGACTGCATCATCGGTTCGTTCGAGGGCAGCCCGCACTGCCCGGATCGCCTCCGGGTAACGTCCTCGCGCTCCGTACGCTTGCGACTGCAGATAGTAAGCCTGCCGCGCCTTGGCCTGGTCTTCGAGGCCCAAAGCGCAGTCAATGGCGTTTTCAACCAGATCGGCCGCTTGCTCATGGGCGTAGAGGGAGATCGCCTGCTCGGTGGCGTGGATCGAGTACTCGAAGCCCTTCTTCAACTCCCCGGCTTCGGTGAAATGGTGGGCCAGGTCCTGAATGTGGTCTTCGATATCGCCGACGTACTTCGCTTCCATCATTTCGCCGATGCGCTTGTGCAGCCGACGGCGCCGGATCGGGTTCAACTCTTGGTAGAGGACCTCCCGGATCTTGTCGTGCGTGAAGGTGAAGGTCTCTCCGCCGACTGCGCGGATCAATTCGGCCTGGCGCGCCTCGTCGAGGGCATCAAGCGACTCGTCTTCATTTCCAACGACACCGGCCAACTCTTCGAACTTGAACTGCTTCCCCAGAGCGGCCGCACCGTGGAGCACTTTAACGCACGACTCGGACAACCGATTCAGGCGCCGTCCGATGGCCTCCTTGACGCTTTGAGGCAGGGCGAGCTCTTCGATCTCCACCCGCTGCCACCCGTCGCCCTTCCGGTAGATGGCGCCGGATTCGACCAGTGCTTTGATCACTTCTTCGATGAAAAACGGGTTGCCTTCCGTCTCACGGTGGATGGCTTCCAGGAACGGCCGGGAAATCTCCTCCTGAAACAGAGCCATCAGCAGCGCCTCCGTTTCTCCCTTGGTGAAACGATCCAGCGTGATCCGCGTCGCCAGATGTTCCCGGTTCCAGGCCACCAGGGCGTCGGCCAGTGGATGGGCGCGGTCGAGTTCGACTTCACGGTAGCAGCCCAGGAAGAAAACCCGGTCGGCGCGCAGGTGGCGCAGCAGGTAATGGAGCAAGTGGAGCGTGCCCTGGTCGGCCCAGTGCAAGTCGTCGAGAAAGACGACCAACCCGCGCTCCTCTGCAATGCGGCGGAAAAGGCGAGCGACGTGATCGAAGAGCCGCAGCCGCTCTTCGTTCGGCGAAAGCGGCGGCAGCGCCGGCTGCGTTCCGAGCTTGGTCTCCAGTTCCGGCGCGAGCTTGGCGACCGTCGGGGCGGACGAATCCAAAAGGGCGCGCAATCGCTCGGCGTCCGTCTCACGGACCCAATCTCGCAGCGCTTCGACGAACGGCATATACGGCGTGGTCGCCTCGAACTCGTAGCAACCGCCGCGCAGCACGAGCGCGCCTCTCAACCCGGCGCGCAGGATGAGCTCGCTTGACAGACGCGTTTTCCCCACGCCGGGCTCTCCGGAGATCAAAGCCAATCGGCCGTGGCCGGTGTTGGCCTCGGCCCACAAGGCGAGAAGGTCGCCCAGTTCCTTCTCACGCCCCACGAGCCGGCCGCGCGCCAGGCGCTCGAGCGAGGGCATTGCCAGGTAGGATTCGACGTCGACCAGGTCGACCGCAGGTTGATCCAGCAAGGCTCGGAGCTCCGCCTCCAGCTCGGCGGCGCCGGCGGCGCGGTCTTCCGGGTTTTTCTCCAGCAGCCGCAGAATGAGCGATTCAAGGCCCGGTGGGAGGTCGGAGCGATACGTGCTCGGGCGAACTGGCGCCGCGTGCAGGTGCTGCGAAATCACGGCCAGGGCCTCGTCGGCCTCGAAGGGGAGCCGTCCGGTTACCAGCTCGTACAGCATCACACCGAGTGAATACAGGTCGGCGCGGCCGTCGATCTTCTTTCCCATCGCTTGTTCCGGCGCCAGGTAGAACACGGTGCCGACGATGGCGCCCTCGCTCGTCAGGCGGGAAGAGACCGAACGCGCCAGACCGAAATCCATCAGCTTGGCGCGGCCGTTGGCGGTCATGAGCACATTTTCCGGTTTTAAATCGCGATGGATGATCTGATGCCGATGGGCGTGCTCGAGCGCGGCGGCCAGCTCGGCGGCTAACTGGATCGTGGCCTCAATGGTCTCGGGGGGGCGCTCATAGAGCGAGTCCCCCTCGACGTACTCCATCACGATGTATGGTCGATCGTTGAATTCACCGGCGTCGTACACGGTCACGATGTGGGGATGATTCAATTTCGCAGCGGCGCGCGCTTCACGCAGCAGGCGGGCGCGGCCCTGCGCGCCCAACGCCTCAGCGTTGAGCAGCTTGACGGCGACCGGCCGCTCGAGCACGTCGTCGAACCCGCGCCAGACGGTCCCCATACCGCCGGCGCCGACTTCGGCCTCTAACCGGTAGCGCTCGGCCAGCAGTTCAGCCACGCTTGATCGCCACCATCGTGATGTCATCGATCGGCGGTTCGCCGTCGCGATGACGGTCGATATCATCGCCGATGGCCCGCAGGAGCTGCTGGGGAGGGAGGTTGGAGTGCTCCTGCAGGGACGACTTCAACGCTTCTTCGCCGAATCGCATCCGTCCGCTATTGATGGCATCGACGACCCCGTCGGTGTACAGCAGGATTACATCGCCCTCGTCCATTTCCATTTCGAGTTCGTCGTATTCCGCCTCTGCCTGGATGCCGAGCGGGAACGATCCGCGCGCAAGCTCCACCACCTCGCCGGCGACGGGGAGGTGCAGCGGCGGATTATGACCGGCACAGACCGAGGTCAAGTGACCGTCTTTTGGTTTCAGGGAGAGCGAGTACAGCGTGACGAACATGCTGCTTTCGGCGTCCTGAGCCACCAGCCGGTTCGCTCTCTCAATCGCGCGCCTCAGTGACGGTTCCGCCAAAACGCTGGCCCGAATCGAGGTGCGCGCCAGCGCCATGAAGAGCGCCGCCGGCACACCCTTGTCCGTGACGTCGCCGATGACCACGCCGAGCCCGCCGTTGCCAGTTGGGATGAAATCGTAGAAGTCGCCGGCGACTTCGCGCGCCGAGCGCCACATACCGGCGATCTGGTAGCCGGGTAAAGACGGCGCCTCCGTCGGGATCAGGGAGGCCTGGATTTGGCGCGCCAGCTCCAGTTCACGGCCGAGGCGCGCCCGTTCCAGCGCCAGCTGGTGCAGGCGTGCGTTCTCAATGGCGACGCCGGCGGCGCTGGCGACCGCTTGCAGCAGTTCCAGATCCTCGTCGGTGAACACTCCAGAGTGAATCCGGCTGTCGACGTACACCAGCCCCATTTGTTCACCCTTCACTTTGAGCGGCGCGCACATCAGCGACCGCAGCTTCAGGTTCATCACGCTGGTGCGATTGGCAAGCCATTCATCGGTTTCGGCGTTGCCGCTGAGGATCGGCTCGCCGCCGGCGGCGACTCGCTCGACCACGCCGCGGCTGACTTGGAACTCGGGCGCTTCGATCGTTTGGTGATCCAGGCCGCGGGCGACCTGGAATTCCATCGAGTCAGGGTCGCCGCCGAGCATGAGGAAACCGCGCTCGGCGCCCGTAACCTCGATCACCTGGTCCATCACCGCTTCCAGCAGCGGGTCCAGCTCGAGCGTCGATCCCAACGCCTGGGACACTCGGTACAGCGTTTCCAGTCGATCGGGTTTGGTCAAGGGATGGCTCCCTGATCGGGGCTTGTCGCCCCATTATAGCGGGTAGGAGTTCCCGTGGTCGGAGGGTAACCACTAAGAACACAAAGGGCACTAAGGATTAATTAGAAGATCACAAAGGCGGGCTTTGAGTCTTCGTGTTATTTCTTGGTAACTGGTAACTGG
>CAZFCJ010000206.1:0-4246 GCA_964517315.1 uncultured Anaerolineaceae bacterium
AAGGAAACGATCTTCATCTTCATCATTGGATCCTTCCTCCTCTACAGCGGCCTGGTCGCCATCGTGCATCAGGGCTGGAGAACCATTGAGAGACAACGCCAGGCGCTGCAGGACTCCAACGATCAGCTGCGGGCGATCGACAAGGAGCGCCAACGCCTGCTGGAGGCCGAGCGCGAGAACCGCTCACTTGCCGACACGCTGCGCAGGGTGGGCCTGGCGCTCAGCGCGACGCTCGATCTGCAGGAATTGCTGGATAACATCTGCCGCGAGAGCATGCACCTTTTTAACGTGGATGCAGGCTACTTGTGGCTGGTGCGCAACGGAGACCTGGTGGGCTTCGCCGGCTTCGGCGAGGGGCGCGAGGCGTTTTTGGACCTCAGGGTTGGGATCGAAGACCCGGCCACTCTGGGACCAAGGGTGATTCGGGAAAAGCGGGCGATCTACATCAATAACAGCACCGAGTCCGATCAGGTCAACAGGTCGCTCATCCAGCGCTTCAACGTCAAGTCCATCTTGGGCGTTCCCCTGATGGCCAACGGCCGGGCGATCGGCGCGCTGATGATCATCGATTCCCATAATCCGGATCGCTTCAGCGAGGCCGAGGCCGAGCTCGGCAGGGTCCTCGCCAGCCACGCCGCGGTGGCCATCGATAACGCCCAGCTGTTCGTGAACCTGGAACGGTCAAAGGAGCGGCTCGAGCGAGCGTACGACAGCACCCTGGAGGGCTGGTCACGCGCACTGGAGCTGCGCGACCATGAGACCGAAGGCCACACCCAGCGCGTGGCGGCCATGTCGGTTCACATGGCGCGTGAGTTGGGGCTCCCCGAAGAGGAGCTCGTGCACATCCGGCGGGGTGCACTGCTCCACGATATCGGCAAGATGGCGATTCCTGATCGGATTCTTCGCAAAGCCGGTCCGCTGACGGAAGCTGAATGGGAGATCATGCGCAAACACCCAGTCTACGCTCGAGACCTGCTGGAGCCGATTGAGTACTTGCGGCCCGCCGTCGACATCCCCTACTGCCACCACGAAAAGTGGGACGGTTCCGGATATCCCCAAGGGCTCTCCGGCGAGGAGATCCCGCTCTCGGCTCGCATTTTCGCGGTGATCGATGTCTACGACGCCCTCACGTGTGACCGACCTTACCGTGACGCGTGGCCCGAAGATGAGGTACTGGCCCACATCGAGGAGCAATCCGGCGTGCACTTCGATCCGAACGTGGCGGAATTCTTCCTCGAGCTCATGCCCGAACTGGCCAGCCCCATTGTGCTTGACGACGCCCCGCGCGCTCCCGGCCGGGAGGCCAAACTCGTTCAGCTCGAGGACGCGCTAGAACTCGGCCGGGGCTCGGCCGCTCAGCCCGTTTCCTCTGGGACCACAAACCGGCTGTGGTAGCGCAGTAACCCCAAAAGCAAGTTGAATTCGATCACGGCCTTGACGATGGTTGAGAATTGGTCGAAGTAGAAGGCCAGAAGGTTGACCGTAGTCAGCGAGAGCAAAACCCCCAGAGAGGCGAACCCCTGACCTTGATCGCGCTTCCCCGCCGCCAACAGGATGCCTCCTCCGACAAGCATAGCGCCCACAACGACCTCCAGAGCGATGCGCGCCGAGAACCAGGCGAGCTGGGCTTCACTGGTCAGCAGCCCGCCGAGGAACAGATTCTCTATCCGGGCCGTCGCCGCCAAGGGTGACAGCGACTGGTAAACGGAGTGCAGGGCCCAACCTCCGACCGCCAGCAGGACGCCGATCAGTATGGCTCGCGTCCGGACTTCCGTGAGATGCCGAGTCTCCCACTCGCTCAACCACTTCAGGTACCGATCGAGCCGGCTCATGCGACGCGGCGCCAGGTCAAGAGCCTCATCCTCCAGGCACGTCAAGAGCTGCTCGGCCAGTCTGCGCAGATTGGGATGTCCGGCCTGATCGGCGACATACTGAAGGCGTCGAGTGAGTCGGGCACGCTCCTCCGGCTGAAGGTCATGATCCAGCAGCTCCTCGAGACTGTCCAGCGCGCGATAGAGCTCGGCTCGAGCGGAGCGGCGCGGCGGCCGGCGAATTCGCCAATAGACCAACACGGTCACCAGGAAGAACGCGTATATGATCGGCGCCGCGGCCGGGTGAAAGTAGTCGTTAGTTTGCGTGATGAACTTGCCAACCTCGTCAATAAACAGTCCCACACCCACACCGGCCAAAACCGCGCCCCAACGGTAGACCCAGCGGTTGGCGAAAGTGAGTGGAAGCAGTGCGGCGACGAACAGCAAGAGACCACCCCAGAGCACATGGGCGATGTGCAGCTCGCCGCCGCCCAGCTGGGGATAACCGGTCACTTCCAGGAAAAGGCGTGTGATGGAAACTGAGGCCGCAAAGCTCAGCAACGTGAGCAGAAGGAAGGTGTCCGCACCCTCACGGCGCACCGGATCCCGCACGCGGCTAACGACGCGCTTCATCGGTAGGCCTCCTCATTCGCAGTCATTCCAAATGGTGGTTCAGCGGTCTCGATGACGGCAACCTCAGCGGATTCGGACCTCCGCTCCGGTCACATCGGTCCGAACTTCGTAGGTTGATCCCGACGCCCGCAACTGCACCCTCCAACCCTCGACTGGCCCCTGCGGGCACTGTTCGCCCTGGCGGGGCGCCTCGAGGCAGGGGTTGTCCCAAGTCACGCTGTCGAACTCGACCACCTGCACCTGACCCGGGCTCACAGACTCTCGCTCGGCCAGGGCCCGGATCGCAGCCGTCACACCGGGCGGATAGGGCTCATCGGGTGACTTTGCGACGGTGAGCGGGTCACCCAAAAAGCCGCTCAGGAGGAGTACCGTGCCGCCTTCGCCACCTCGGTACCTCACCAGCAGGTGCCCGGCGGCCCAAAGGTGCACGCCCGGCTCGGTGGTCCCACCGCTCAACAGCGCGGCCTGGGCGCTTCGCCGGTCCTCAGGGCCTGAAAACTCGTACACCTCGATGGGCTCATCACCGAGCCACAGCACGCGTCCGACGCTGGCCTCCGGCGGCGGGTCCAGGGGTTCTCCTTTGCGCACGTTCTCGGCCGCCCCGGACAGGGCCCGCTGCAACGCCTCGATCGACACAGCGTCAAATGGGGTGGCGCTTGGCCGCGCCTCTTCGGCGGCCGCGCAGCCCAAGAGCAACGCGGACATAAGCACAGAGGCCACGCAGCCCCGCATGCTGCGGCGGATCACCGTTGACGGCCGCATTCAGCCCAGGTACCCTCGGACTACAGGCGTGGTTGACGACCTCCCGTCAGCCCAAACGGTCAGGTGAAGCATGAGGGAAGTCTACATCACGGAGGCGGTGCGCGCGCCGATCGGGGTCGGCAAACCCGATCTCGGGGCCCTGTATCGGCTCGCGCCCGTCGACCTGGCAGCGCATGTCTTGCGAGCGGTCGTGTCCCGGGCCGAGCTGGATCCCTCTGTGATCCAGGATGTGATCCTCGGTTGCGTCACCCCGATCGGCGATCAGGGCGCGAACATCGGGCGGCTGGCATCGCTCCAAGCGGGCTTCCCGGTCGAGGTGCCGGGCGTTCAGCTCAACCGGATGTGCGGGTCGGGACAGCAGGCGGTCCACTTCGCCGCACAGTCGATCCTGGCCGGGGACTCGGATGTGGCGATCGCCGGCGGCGTGGAGATGATGTCCCATCAGCCCCTGGGATCCGACTACCCCGACAGCTGGCCGGTCGGTTTTCCCTACGAACTTGTGCATCAAGGTGAAAGCGCCGAGCGCATGGCTGAACATTGGGACCTGAGCCGCGAGGCGCTGGACGACTACAGCTACCGCAGCCACCTGCGCGCCGGGAAGGCCATCCGCGAAGGCCGGTTCAAGCATCAGATTGAACCGGTACCGGTCCCCGAGGGCAATGGGACGACCGTGTTGGTCGATCGGGACCAAGGTGTGCGACTGGAGCCCGACCGTGGGAAGATGGCCGAGCTGCCCCCGGTCTTCCGCGAGGCCGGCGTGATCACGGCCGGCAACAGCAGCCAAATCAGCGACGGCGCGGCCGCCCTGCTGCTCGCCTCCGCCGAGGCCGTAAAGGAGCATGGGCTTACCCCCATGGCGCGACTGAGGACTCGGGTCGTGGTGGGCTCCGACCCGGCCCTGATGCTGGATGGCCCCATCCCGGCCACGCGCCAGGCCCTGGCGCGCGCCGGCCTGGCCCTGGAAGACGTGGAAGTGATTGAGATTAACGAGGCCTTTGCTTCAGTCGTACTCGCCTGGGCCCACGAGCTCAAGCCCGACA
>CAZFCJ010000207.1:0-4242 GCA_964517315.1 uncultured Anaerolineaceae bacterium
ATTTTCGCGCGCCTGGATTGGGACAGTGGCGGCCACCACGTTGGTCTTCGCGGTGCTTGGGGCGCGTGCGCTGGCCAGGGACGTGGCGATCATTGAGACCGAGATGGTGCGGGCGGCCAACTGGATCGCGGCGAACACCGAAGAGGAGGCGTTGGTTGCGGGCCACGACATCGGCGCCCTTGGTTATTTCGGCGGGCGAAGGATCATCGACCTGGCGGGATTGGTCTCCCCCGAGGTGATCCCGATCCTGCGCGATGAAGCGGCGTTGGCGGCACATCTCGACCGTCGTGGCGCCGAGTACCTGATGACGTTTCCGAGCTGGTACCCTGACCTTGTCGACCGGGCTGAACCGGTGTACACGACCGGCGCCGCGCCCGCGCCGGCCGCCGGAGGGGAAAATATGGCCGTGTATCGATGGTGAATGAACGATTTGCGCCGCCGAATGCGTGTGCTATACTCGCTCAAGCCGCTTTAAGGTAAGGGCAGCCTATGGATACTATCGAACTGATCATCGTCGACGATCACCCCCTCTTCCGGGAGGGAGTGAGGAACGTGATGGACTCGGAGGACGACCTGGAAGTCGTCGCCGAGGCCACCAGCGGCGATCAGGCGATCCAGCTCGTGCGCAAGACGACCCCTGATGTCGCCTTGATTGACATCAACATCCCCAACATGAACGGGATGCAGGTGACGCGCCAGATTGGAAGCGAGCGTCTCGAGACCGCGGTGGTGCTCCTCACGGCCTACGACGACGTGGAGCAGGTGTTGCACGCTTTCCGTGCTGGGGCGAGGGCGTACTGTTCCAAGGATGTGCACGCCGGCAAGCTGGTCGACGTGGTTCGACATGTGGCGCGCGGATACTATGTGGTGGGCGATCAGGTCTACGACAAAGATGGTTTGGATGAGTGGCTGGAGAAGGGGGTTGAGACGATCCGTCGGCCGCACTTGGAGGGGGACGTTCAGGCCTTTACACCGCTGTCACCGCGAGAGATGGAGATCCTGCAGTACGTGACGCGCGGTATGAGCAACAAAGAGATCGCCTCCCGTCTGGGGATCAGCCACCAGACGGTGAAGAATCACATGACGTCCATTCTGCACAAGCTGGATGTGGAAGACCGCACCCAGGCCGCAGTGTACGCCTTGCGCCACGGGTGGGTTCGCCTGCAGGACACCCGTAAGTAGGCAGAGAACGCGATGACGGATTTCGAAGAAACCAAATCAACCGAAGCAGCCGAAGAACAAACTCCGGTTGAGGCGATCACCTCCAGGGCCAAGCGGGAGCTGGAGAAGGTCACTGCCAAACTTTCCGAGATTAACCTGCTCGTCGAACAGAGCCAGGGCGAGGTCGACAAGCTCGCCCAGCGAAACGCGGGCATTACAAACCGCTTACACCAGATCCAGGCCAACTTCGAAACGGTGCCGCGCGAGGACATTCGGGGCGCTTACGAGTCGGCCCAGGACGCCCAGCAACGGCTGTTCACGATGCGGGGTCAGCTCGAAAAACTGGAGGCCGATCGAACCCACCTTGAAGACCGAGCCGAACTGCTGCGCGAGTTTCTCGAATTTCTGGAGGGCTCACCGACGATTTCGCCCGGTGCCGGCGCCGGTGCCGAGGGCAATGGGACCGTCGGGATCGAGCATGTGATCAACGCCCAGGAAGAGGAGCGGAGGAAGATCTCGCGTCAGATCCACGACGGCCCGGCTCAGGCGCTCTCGAATTTCATACTGCAGACCGAAATCGCGCTGCGTTTGTTTGACAGCTCGCCCGAACGGGCTGAAGAGGAGCTGGCCAATCTCAAAGAGGCGGCTGCGACGACGTTCGCCCAGGTCCGCGATTTCATCTTCGACTTGCGCCCCATGATGTTGGACGACTTGGGCCTGGCGCCGACCGTTCGCCGCTACTGCGAGGCGTTCGAGGAGAAGACAGGGCTCGAGATCAATACTGTGATCACGGGCTCCGAACGCCGCTTGGCCAACCATCGAGAGGTGTTGGCCTTCCGCGCGATTCAGGAATTCTTGGCCAACGTGCGCGAGCACGCTCAGGCGACTCAGGTCAAAGTGATGCTCGACATGGATGAGGATCAGGTGAGGGCGATCGTCGAGGACAACGGGGTCGGCTTCGACGCTGACATTCTCGAGGAGACGGAGGAGGAGAGGGCGCCCGGGGGATTGGCCCGCCTGCGCACCCGCCTCTCCCAAATTGGCGGCTCGATCGAGGTCGATGCGGGGGATGGACCAACCCGAGTGATCATGACTCTACCGCCGGGAGATTGAAATCCCCTCCCGGACGGAGGTCCTATTGTGCCGAGCAGATCTCTGTCATTATAATGAGGCAACCTCGGAGCGAAAACCGAGTGCAATCTCAAGGAAAGGAGGTGGATCGGATGCTGTACGCACCCAAGGAACAGGGCCAAGGGCTTGTAGAGTACGCGCTCATTCTTGTGTTAGTCGCGGTGGTCGTCATTGTTATCTTGGCGTTACTCGGGCCCGCAATCGGCAACGTGTTCAGCAATATCGTCAGCAGCATCTAAACGAGTTGTCCGGAAAGATTCACCGATCCGGGCGATCGAAGGAACACATCGGAGCCCTATCTTGGATAGGGCTCCTTGCATGGGGGCCGCTCTTTAGGGGATTGTAAGGCGCTTTGCACTTGACTTATGCACTCGAAGCGGTATCATAACCGGCCAAACCGGTGGCAAATCCGGTAAAAGCTGTTTTTTAAGGAGGCAATATGGGCCGCGGTCGCATTCTCATACTCTTGGCACTCATCCTGCTCTTGGGCGCAGCTGCCGCCTTCTTGGTGCTCACGCGCCTCGGCGGAGGGGTCGTACCGGGGCAGGAAGCCCAAGCGACTGAAGGGCCCGCATTTGGGGGTGAGGCCCAAATCGTGATCGCCGCTCAGGATATTTCCCGGGGGTCGGTGATCCCCTCGGACGGCGTCATTCTGTCCCCGTTCCCAGCCGACTTCGTCGTGGAAACCATGGTCACGGACCTCGATCAGGTTGCAGGACGGAGAGCGCGTATGGACATCGCGCGCGGCGTACCCGTGACCGAGCGGATGATCACCGACGAGGCCGGCGACCTGCTCGGGACCGGATCGGACGCCTCGATCGCCATCCCGCCCGGCTTCACGGCGATTTCTGTGCCGATCGATCGCTTCTCAGGCGTCGCATACGCGATGAAGGACGGCGACCGCGTAGATGTTATCGTGAGTATGCTCATGGTCGACATCGATCCCGACTTCCAGACTTCGTTGCCGAATGAAACGGCGCTTCTGGTGAGCCCTGAGGGCGATGTGCTGACCGCGACCGGCGCAACCACGGTGGTCCAAACTGAAGAAGGCGCGACCGCGCAATCCCCTGAGCCGCTTCCTTTAGGGCGGGTCGCCAGTGAAGATGAGACGGGGCAGCAAGTTTATCTGCTGCCCGTGGGTCCGCAGCGGCCACGACTCGTGGCGCAGCGACTGATCACCGACGCTACCGTTCTCCATGTGGGCGAATTCGCGCTCGAAGAAGAGGACGGTGCAGCTACTCAGCAGCCGCAGGAGCCGCAAGGGGCGGGGGCGCCAGCTCAACAGCAGCAGGCGCAGCAGGCCCAGCAGGCCCAGCAGGAGCCCGATCGGCCGGATATCGTCACATTGATCGTTACCCCTCAGGACGCTATCGTACTAAAATGGGCGCTGGAGGCCGGAAGCGATCTGACCCTGACGCTGCGACCGCCGTCCGATGACGAGGAGGCGCCGACGACCAGCGTGAGCCTGCAGTTCCTGATCGACAACTACAATCTTTCCGTGCCCTCCAGGGTTCAGTTCGGGATTGAGCCCAGGTTGGAGGCTGACCCCTTGAAGTGGGAGCCCAGCCAACCCATTTCCGCTCCGCCCGTTTCGGAGTAGGAATGAGGGAGTGCGAGTCGGAGTACCGCGAAGGACCGTATGGCTGACAACGACGAAAGCGTAATCCACGTACTGATCGTCGACGATATCGCGGAAACGCGCGAGAACATCCGCAAGTTGCTGCAGTTTGAATCCGATATCCAGGTCGTCGGCGCCGCCCGCAGCGGGGAAGAGGCCCTCCAGATGGCGCCGGACATGGAGCCCGATGTCGTCTTGATGGACATCAATATGCCTGACATGGACGGGATCGCGGTAACAGAGGCGCTACTCCAAGACGTCCCCTACGCGCAGGTCGTCATGCTCTCGGTGCAGTCCGAAGCCGACTACATGCGCAGGGCGATGCTGGCCGG
>CAZFCJ010000208.1:0-4229 GCA_964517315.1 uncultured Anaerolineaceae bacterium
TTATGAGTCAATTTGACCTTCACGCTCCCTATCAACCGATGGGGGATCAACCCACGGCGATCCGAAAACTCGTCGACGGCGTCGAGCGCGGCGACGAACACCAGGTCTTGCTGGGTGCGACCGGCACCGGCAAGACTTTCACCGTCGCCAGCGTGATCGCCGAGGTGCAGCGACCGACTCTGGTGATCGCGCACAACAAGACCCTCGCCGCGCAGCTGTTCGCGGAGTTCAAGGACTACTTCCCGGACAACGCCGTGGAGTATTTCGTCTCCTACTACGATTATTACCAGCCCGAAGCCTACGTGCCGCAGCACGACCTCTACATCGAGAAGGAAACGGAAATCAACGAGGAAATCGACCGGCTGCGGCTGTCGGCGACGACCTCGGTGATGTCCCGGCGCGACGTGATCGTGGTGGCCTCGGTTTCCTGCATCTACGGTATCGGCAGTCCCGATGCGTATGGACGAGTCGTGGTGCACCTGGAGCGCGGCGAGCTGTACCGCCGGCAGACGCTGCTGCGGCGCCTCGTTGAGAGCCATTACGAGCGCAACGACCTGGAGCTGCGGCCGGGTGTGTTCCGCGTGCGCGGCGACACCCTGGAGGTCTTCCCAGCCTATGGGGAGCGGGCCTACCGCATGGAATTCTTCGGCGAGGAGCTCGACCGCATCGCCGAGTTCAAGCCGCTGACCGGGGAGATCGTCGGCGAGCGCGAGAAAGTCTCGATTTATCCGGCCAAACACTTCATCACAGAAGAGGAGAAGCTCGAGGCCGCGATCAAGGACATCGAAGCCGAGCTCGAGGAGCGCCTGCACGAACTGCGCCAGAAGGACAAGCTGCTGGAAGCGCAACGCCTGGAGCAAAGGACCCATTACGATTTGGAGATGCTGCGCGAGGTCGGCTACTGCAGCGGCATCGAGAACTACTCACGCCATTTGGACCAGCGGCCGCCGGGATCTCCGCCTTGGACGCTCGTCGACTATTTTCCACCGGACTATTTACTGGTCATCGACGAGAGCCACATGACCGTGCCCCAGATCCGCGGCATGTTCGCAGGGGACCGCTCACGCAAGGAAAACCTGGTCGAATACGGCTTCCGACTGCCCTCCGCCATCGACAATCGACCCCTGGACTTCGACGAGTTCGAGGAGCGCGTCAACCAGGCCCTGTACACCTCCGCCACCCCCGGACCGTACGAGCTAAAGGTCGCCGATCAGGTCGTCGAGCAGATCATCCGGCCCACCGGACTTGTCGATCCACAGGTCGAGGTGCGACCGGTTCAGGGCCAGGTCGATGACTTGATCGCCGAAATCCGCAAACGGGTCGAGCGCGGCGAGCGGGCCCTGGTGACCACCTTGACCAAGCGCATGGCCGAGGACCTTTCGGATTACCTGCTCGAGCTGGGACTCAAGGTCCACTATTTGCACTCGGAGATCGACACGATCGAGCGCGTTGAGATCCTGCGGGATCTGCGTCTCGGCGTCTACGACGTGGTCGTCGGCATTAACCTGCTGCGGGAAGGGCTGGACCTGCCGGAAGTTTCGCTGGTGGCCATTCTGGACGCGGACAAGGAGGGCTTCCTGCGCTCCGAGACCTCGCTGATCCAGACCATCGGCCGCGCCGCCCGCCACGTGAACGGAAGGGTGATCATGTACGCCGATCACGTCACCCGGTCGATGCAGCGCGCCATCGACGAAACCGAGCGCCGGCGGGAGAAGCAGATCGCCTTCAACGAGCAACACGGCATCGAACCGATGAGCATCGTCAAATCGGTGCGCGATCTCACCGACCAGGTGGCGGAGAAGGCCGTCGCCGAAGGGGGTGGAACTTATCGGGCGTTCTCTGCCCGCGACCTGCCCCCCGAGGAACTTTCGCGCCTGATCGAGGAGCTGGAAGGGCGTATGCAGCAGGCAGCGGAGGACCTCGAATTCGAAAAAGCCGCTGCGCTGCGGGATGAAATCTTCGACCTGCGCGAGGCCCTGATTGAGAAACAGGACCTCAAACCCTGGGAACGGGCGCGCGCGCTGGCCGGAGCGGAAGGCGAATAGATCGGATGGGCAGCGGTTAAGCCTCCCACCTCCCCATCCGAAGAAGGAATCTCTTACCGCATCAACTGTAAGCAATCTGTTAGGGCAACAGCGGACTTTTGGGTGCATCATAGGAACAGCCAGGTCCCATGAAGTGATTGTTGAGGGAATCCATGCGACGTTTCTTTTGCCAATGCGCTTACTGCCAACGCCAGAACCGAGCGGTCCTTACCGGTCTGCTGGGGCTGTTCACCGCGATCCGCTGGCTGATCGCGCCGCCCCGGTTGGGCAAGGTGCCTATTCGCGTCGATGAAGAGTGATCGGGCGGCTTCTAGCGGCCCGTAAGGTGTAACCAGCCCCGGCGTTCCGCCGGGGCTTCACTTTTCCAGCCCGGATTTGATAATATTCGAAGGACAAGGTCAAAAGGGGCCCACCAGGCCGCCGTCACGGATGGGAGAGCCGAACAAACCTCTCGTTCGTCCCCGCGTTGAGAACAGGAGGCGACAATGACTGAGGATCCATGTGCCCCGATTCGCCGGCGCGTCCAGCGGATTCAGGAGGAACTCCAAAAGCGCCAGGGCCAAGTCCCGGGCCAGTCGCCCCAGATCCTGACACCGGATCAGGTGCAGTCGGACCTTGCCTCCAAGACCGATCAGCAGCTCCAGGCGGAGCTGCGGTCGGCGCAGCAGCAGCTCGCCGCATGCGAGGCTCAGACTCACTCTTGATCCGCTGAAGCTCGCTCGACGATGCCAGGCAAACCGCAGCCGACCGGACAGGGACGGCGGAGGCCCGCCTGCCTGAGCCGACCGGGACGCCCACGCCCACGATTCCACCTTCGCCGACCGCAACTTAGGCTCCCACGCTCGTCCCGAAGGGTCCCGTTTCCATCCACGACGACTTCTCCAACGACAGCTGAATTTGGGCCGCCTGCGATTACTGCACGGTCGAAGACGGGCGGATGCATTTGAGTCCATTCCGTGTATCGCATGCCTTCCAGCAGAATTGGGCCATTTGCGACTCCTGCGGCCAGTTGACCGCGTACACGATCACCATCGACGTCAGATTCGTCGAGGGACCGAGCGAGAGGGGGGTATGGAGTCGGGACCTTCCGCCCGGAGCTATCCCCCTTCACCTACCTGAGCTGCCGCCACATGGGCCGCGGAATCGGCTCCGGCCCGCAGGGATCCTTCCACGCTGACGAATTCGATCGTCTTATGATCATTAATGAACAGCGCTTAAAGGGAAAACGAACGCTTCAATTCAGTGGAAGGTTCGGGTGATTGAGTGGGAAGAGCCGATGCAGGTGCAAAGGTCGAGGAGCTCACGAAGCGGCTCGAGTCCTATCGGGCTGAAGCGCAAGAACTCGAGAAAAGACGTGAGGCCCTTGAGGAGCATGATGACACGTCCTCTTTGGAGAGCTTCGACGGGGAAGACGCCGATCGGCTGAAGCTGCTCAGGGAGAGCCTGATCCCCGACTGCGAGGAGCAGCTCGAGTACTGGAGCGGCCAGATCTAACCGCGCCCGTAGGCGCAGAGCGAATCTCGTGGCTCCGATCCCTCAAACATCGAAAGAACGCAACGAGCCTTCAGCCTATGAGGTCAGCCAGACCCCCAGGTGGTAGATGGAACGGTCAGGTTAGCAGCATGTCCGTCTCTGAATGCGATTTCATCCTTCCGGGTGATGCCGCCTGATGCTCCGATGGGTAAAGTTGTTTCAGAGTTCGAAATGGGCCCCGAGTGGCTCAAAAATCCAATGATAGGAGGGAGGTGAGGCTATGTTGTACGATCCGCAAGAACGAGGGCAGGGTCTGGTAGAGTACGCATTGATTCTCGTGCTCGTCGCTGTTGTTGTCATCCTAATCCTGGCTCTGGTCGGCCCTGCAATCGGTAATGTCTTTAGCAACATCGTCAGCTCCATCTAGCATCATCGGGGCTGCACATTAGCCCGATGGTCTCCCATCGAGAGAGGGCCCGGCAGGGCCCTCTTTCTCTTCTGGCACAGGCCGAAATGTGAGTCGAGGTGGGTTGGCTATGGAGGAGCGGCTACATCCAGGCGGACGTGATCAGGCGAACCTTCGTCCTTACTTGACCCGTTCCTTTCCCTCCGTACATTATTCAGGTTGGATCGACCTTAGTCGTTCTCAAACAGAACAGCGCCCCCACCAGGAGTCGAACCTGGAACCTGCGGATTAGAAGTCCGCTGCTC
>CAZFCJ010000209.1:0-4215 GCA_964517315.1 uncultured Anaerolineaceae bacterium
AGGAGCGCGAGGCCTTCGGCAAGAAGATCGGCGAGTTTCAGGGAGTGGGTTTCAAGATCGCCGACATGAAGACGCGGATCGAAGCCAGCCGTCTGCTCACCTACAGCGCGGCGTTGGCCAAGGAGCGGTCCAAGGAAACGGGTGAACGCTTCACTTTGGAGGCTTCGATGGCCAAACTCCACGCCTCCGAGACGGCCATGTACTGCGCGCACCAGGCGGTCCAGATCCACGCTGGGATGGGCTACTCGAAGGAGCTGCCCGTTGAGCGCTACTTCCGCGACGCGAAGATCACCGAGATTTATGAAGGGACCAGTGAAATCCAGCGGCTGGTCATCTCGCGCTTGGAGCTGGGTCTGCGCTGAAGTTCAGCACCCACCCGAATACCGGCTTCGCGGCACTTTGCCCCGTTCCATCAGGTCTGATATGCTAGCGCCAATTCACTGAAAGCTGATCTCCTCTCACCTCGGCATCCGCCCAAGGTAGCGAATCTACGCCCATCGTCGACGGAGGCGAGTGACTTCTCGTTCAACATGGGGGAGGGGCCCAAGGGGAACAGACCAATCATGGAAGGACCCGGCGAGGACAAAGGGAGCTCATTTCGCCTGGGACAGCAAGGTCAAAGTGCTCAGGAAGCCCTGGCCCTTGTAATCCTTCTCGGTGGGGCTGCGGTGCTCCTGTTCACAAGCATCGTCGTCTTCCAGACGCCGGATCTCGGCTCAAACCTCAGCGCGGGATTACTTGCGGTCGCCGGCCTCCTGCCGGCAGCGTGGATTCTCTGGGCGATGGAGAGGCGAGAAAGGGCCGCAAAGGCCTATGACCAGCTCGCCCGTATCGCAGCCTGGTTCGATTTGGAACCGGTCTTCCTTCTGATCTACGTGCTGGCACCCATCCTTGCTCTGGGCGCGTGGTCCGTGACTGGAAACGCCCCGTTGGTCCACTTTCCGGGGCTGACGGCCCTATTGTGGCTCGGGGCACTGGCCACGGTGCTGCTGCCCACGTTCCTTTCCCAGCAAGAGGGCCTTCGTCTGCCCCAGCTCAGCAGAAATGAGCTCGTCCTGATAATCGGCCTCGTTGGAGCAGCCTTCGTGCTGCGCACCTATCGGCTGGCCGAGATCCCCTGGCTTTTCACGGGCGATGAGGGAGCTGCTGCTTTGTCATCCGTGGATTTGATAAAAGGCAGGTGGAACAACCCGTTCACGGTCGCCTGGTTTTCATTCCCTTCACTCTATTTCGTCATTCCGGCAGCCTCTATACGATTGTTCGGCCAGACCATCACAGCTGCCCGCCTGTCCTCCGCCGTAGCCGGCGCGCTGACTGTACTCGCTCTGTACGCGTATGTCCGGGTGGCCTTCGACAGGCGCGCCGCGCTGCTGGCAACCGTATTACTCGCAGCATCTGACTACCATATTCACTTTAGCCGCATCGCCCTGAACAATATTTGGGACCCGCTTTTCTTCGTCCTGGTCAGCGGCACGTTGTGGCATGCCTGGCGACAACGTCAACCCCATCACTTCGCTTGGCCGGGTGTGGCCCTCGGCCTTTCCCTTTACTTCTACGCCAGCGCCCGGGCGTTACCGGTGATGGTGTTGGTCTGGCTCATCTGGGCAGGAATTCAAAACCGAGATGCCCTGCGTGACCGTATACCAGGGATCGTGGTGATGGTGGCCGGATTCTGTGCGGCTGCATTACCCCTCGTCATGTTCTTCATCACGCATCCGGGTGAATTCAACGCGCCCCTTTCACGCGTAAGTCGTATTGGCGTCTGGATGCAAGGAATTGCCGACGGGGAAATCACCGCGGTCGCAACGGAATTTTTTAACCAACTTCTCACCTCGGTCCTGGCGTTCACAGGTGTGAGCCCCGGTCAGCTTTACCAGACCGGCTACCCCCTGCTTTTCCCACTGGAAGCAACATTGTTCAGCCTGGGCTTTATTCTCGTACTCATTCGCATCCAGGATTTGCGTCACTTTTGGTTGATATTGTGGCTGCTGACCGGGGTGGTCGCCAGCACCTTGAGCATTGGCGCCCCCTCGTCCCAGCGGTACGTTCACGTGGCGCCCGCTCTGGCGGTTCTCGTGGCCTTACCTCTGGTCGCCGCCCTCGATTGGCTTCCTGGTTTTTTGAGAAGCGGAAGACGATGGGCCCTGGGCTTGATTTCGATCATTATGGTTCTTGCCGTTTTTCGCAATATTTCGTTCTATTTCTTTGAGTACTCGCCAGGCCATCAGTTCGGAGATCCCAACACGGAGGCCGCCAACGTCCTCGCCGATCATCTCCAGGAATGGCCTTCCGGCAGTAAGGTCGTCTTTCTGGCTGGTGGCATCTCCTTCACCTCTCACAAGAGCGTTGAATACCTCGCACCCCACGTGACCGGCGAAAACATCCACGAGACCCTACCTCCGGATCCAAGTTTTAAGCTCGATGGGCCGACCCTGTTCGTCGCGGTCCCAGAGCGAGACGAGGAACTGGCAAGGCTCCAGACGGAATACCCTGGGGGCAGCCGCCAGCCTTTGATGGGTGACGAGGGTGAGACATTGTTGCTCGCCTACGGCCTACGAGCCCAGTGAGCCGACTATCGGGGACAGCTCATCCAGCCGGATACCGGATGGGTCAGGATTTCAGCTGGCGCGCCCCGGCCGCCTCCAATCCTCAGTCCGTTGATGCCTGTACAGCTCTGGCCCTGCGCCTCCCCACCCCACCTTCCGGTCCGACCCCGGGTGCCTTGGTACCACCTGCGCCCCGTGGGCGCGTGGCCGATCTCATCCGAGGGACCGCGTCCGCTTCGCCCATCCGGGTTCTTTCAACGGCCACATCGGCCTGCCCCCGCGCCCAGCCGCTGAGCAGTGCAATCGCAGACCCATTGACATCACCGCGCACCCCCAAGGTGATCGCTGCACGCTTTCGGCGGCTTCTCCGCAAAGGCTTTGGCCCCCGCGCCAGGATATGTTCCGTGCGACGCAAACACCGCGGTTCCGGGTCATCTCCAGGGGATGAGGAGCCTGCAGATAATCGGAGCTTCCCGCCGCTGAGTTAAATCCACCCACTCATCGGCGCGGCCTAGTATCATTGACTCGGAAGCCTCCGGCCAAACCGAAACCCAAACGCCGACTCCCCACAATCACACCAGGGAGGCCAATTGAAAGCAGTCCTGTTTCACGAACACGGGGGGGATGAAGTCCTCGAATACTCGAAACTCCCGAGCCCCGAGCCCGGCCCCGGGGACGTCCGGGTCCGGCTCAAAGCGGCCGCCCTGAACCGGGCCGATATTTGGGCACGCGAGGGCTGGCCGGGACTCGATCTTGAGTACCCTCACATCCTAGGCGCCGACGGGGCCGGGGACGTGGACGCCCTTGGAGACGGCGTCACCGCTTTTGAGCCCGGGGACCGAGTCGTCATCAACGCCAGCCTGAGCTGCGGCCAGTGCGAATTTTGCATCTCCGGCCGGGACAATTTGTGCCGCGATTGGGAGCTTTTGGGCGAGTCGGTCCGCGGCACCTACGCCGAGTACGTCGTCGTCCCGTCCCGCAACCTGCTCCCGATCCCCGACGGTTTCGGCTACGCTCAGGCGGCCGCTGCCAGCCTCGTCTACCACACGGCGTGGCACTCTCTGATCACCAAGGGGAGCCTGCGCCCCGGGGAAACCGTGCTGATCGTCGGCGCCTCTGGCGGGGTCAACACAGCCAGCCTGCAGGTGGCCAAGCTGACCGGCGCCAAGACGCTTGTGGTCGGCTCAAGCGCCGAAAAGCTGGAGCTGGCTCGTTCACTGGGCGCCGACGTGCTGATCAACCGCGCCGAGGAGGATTGGTCAAAGGCGGCCTATTTGGCCACCGATCGCCGCGGCGTTGACGTGGTTGTGGACAACGTCGGCAAGGGGACGATTCCGATGAGCTTCCGCGCCGCCCGCAAAGGCGGCCGCATCCTGACAGTGGGCAACACCGCCGGTCCCAAGTATGAGATCGACCACCGCTACATCTTCGGCAAGCACCTCTCGATCCTCGGCTCGACCATGGGCACCCATCAGGACTTCCGCACTGTGATGCACCTGGTGTTCGAGGGCAAACTTGAGCCCGTGATCGATCGCTCCTATCCTCTCACGGAGGCCCGGGCGGCCCAAGAGCGGCTGGAGGCCGGTGAGCAGATGGGTAAGATCATCCTTGACGTCTGAGGGGCGCCCCAAGCTCGTAACCACCCTGACCCTTGGGGTGTTAACCCTCG
>CAZFCJ010000210.1:0-4207 GCA_964517315.1 uncultured Anaerolineaceae bacterium
TCCAAGGGCCGCACCACCCGCATCTCGGGCCCACCGAAGGGGGCGCCCAGCAGCCACCAAAGCCCATACTCGGGTACGTGCGGGTCCAGGCTGAGCCCCACCTGCCGACAGCCGCTCGCGTGAACCACCGCCGTCGCCGCGCTGTAAGGCCCCTCCAACTTGGTGAAGTTGGCGAACAGTGAGGACCGCCGCGGGATAAGGAACACGCTGCCGGTGCGCGTCTGGCCGGGCAGTGGAAGCGCCGGCCGGGTGCGGTTGACCAGCACCCAGGGGAGAGCCAACACCAGCAGCGCCCCGGTCAGAGCCACTGTGACACGCCGCGACCAGAGGGTCCCCACCACCGCGCCGACCAACGGGCCCGCGAGCAGCAGGAACGGCACCTGGTAGCGGACCCGGTACACACCGTGATCCACGGACCACCCGAAGCTCAGAAAAGCCACAGCCAGTCCGAGAGCGTACCAGGCCGCGCCGCGCTTGCGCAACTTTGGATGCACCCAAGAAGCCAGGATTGCCGCCACCGCAAACGTAAAATGCAGCGGGTTGGGCGCGCGGTCCTCGTGGTTCCACGTGCCGACGACCTCGAAATCGGCGCTCCGGTCGCCCAGCCAGACCGCGGCCGCGCTGACGGCGCGCTCAAGCCCCCGGTTCCACCGCTCGAACGGCAGCGCATAGTTGAGCGCGGCGTGCTGCAGCGCGCCCGCCAACGGCGCCCGGGGGTCCGGCCGCAGGGTCAGGTTGCCCTGCACCATGTCCGGGGCGCCGAGCGGTGTGCCGTAGGTGCGAATGTTGCGCGACCAGAACCCGACGTTCAGCAGGACCGCCAGCAGCGCGGCGAGGGCCGCCCCTCCCAGGATCCGCCGTCTCCGCTGGCCCCGCATGAGAGCATAGGCGACCGCCCCGACCAGCGCGAGACCGAGGTACGGGTAGAACGTCACCTTGGTGAGAGTCCCCAGTCCGACCGCCGCCCCCAGCGTCGCCCACTCCCAGGCGTCCAACCCACTCCGCACCAGCCGCACCATGAAATAAGCGCTCGCCACCGCCCACAAGCCCACGGCCAGATCGTTCTGCGTGCTCGTCGCCTGCAGGACCACCATCGGGGCCGTCCCGGCGAAGGCCACGCCCAGCAGCTGGGCTCTCCGGCTCATTCCGAGCTGGTGAGCCATTCCCGCCACCCCGACCAGCGCCAGCACAAGACTGGACCACTGCACCAGCGCGGCCGGGCGATCGCCGCCCCACAGCGCGCTCAAATGCAGGATGGCGCTCTCGGCCCAGATTGGGCTCCAATTCTGGTGATGGTAGGAGGCAGCGTAATGGGCCAGCGAGCCGTTCTGGATCCAGTGCCCCACCCGGGCGATGTGGTAGAGGAGGGAATCGGCGTTGTTAGGCGCTGCGGCCAGCGCGACCGCCAGGAGAAGGACCAGCTCGGCCACCCCCAACGCGGCCAGCCCTTGGTCGATTCGAGGCCACCTGCGCACACGGCTGAGCACCCGTTTCCAGCGACCGAGTCCTCGCCTCAGCGCGCCATCCCCCGAGCCGACGACCGCGAGGACGGCCAGCAGCACCACCCACCACAGCGCCACAACACCGCGGTTCAACAAGCCGAATGCCCCGAGCAGCTCGCTGCCGACGGCCAAATACGCGCCCCAGACCACACAGGACGTCAGCACCGCCCATGTCAAGTCGCGCTCATCACCGTCTTCGTCCGCCACCTCACCCGACGTCCACAGCACCAGCGCTACAAAGGCAAGAGGCGGCAGAAATACCATCACGCGCGCCTCCCGACCGGCGGACGGCGTCCAATTTGCGTCGACGCTCCGGTCTCTGGATCCATCCCGAGGACCATCGCGCCCAGCTCGGTCCCGGCCGTCGGTCCCGGCCGGTGCCTGATACAGGGAGCCGGATTCATACGGGCGGAAGATCGGTCAAGCACAAGGGGGAAGACCACTATTGGACCCATACAGGCCGCAGCAGTTGATAGAGAAAGAGCAAGGAAAACACGAACTGGTGCATCGCGTACCAAATCGTAGCGCCCAAGCACAGCGCGAGCACGACCCAGCCGGTCCAGTCGGTGTGCCGGTCAGTCGGGAAGGACATAGAGGTCACGACCGCGTTCGAGCAGATGCTCGCCGGCTATGGCGCACTCGCCCAAGCGGGCGATCTTGAGATCATCGGTGTGCTCCGGCGCCACGAACAGGTAGCGGGTGCCCTTGTGTCTCATGCGCGCCGCGATTTCGGCACAGGGCGTGTCCGGGGACAACCGGATGAATTCGAGGTCTTGCGAAAAATCCGGCCGATACAACGGGTAGATGAATCCGTTGCCGTGCACGTTATAGCCCAAGGTTTCGTCCGGCGGCACATACCGGACGACATCACTGTAATTCTCGGGGGTGTTCAGCCCGTACACAGCCGACCCTCGCTGCCAGAGCGGTACCCGCAGCAGCTGTCCGAACTCCTCCGGGGCGACCTTGTTGTAGTTCAGGGTGGTGCTGAAGTTCATGCCCAGCGTGAAGACGAAGAGAACGATGAACGCCACCCGCACAATATGCCTGCTATCCGTTTGGCGGTCCATCCAGTTAGCGAAGGGTAAGGCAAACAACGCCGGGAACCAGAGGACGTAGCGCAGGTTCCACGGGCTGGGTCGAATGGACAGGAAGATCAGAAAGAGTGACAGCGCAAACCCACCGGTCAGGACCCGGCTTCTGGGGCGAACGAACAGGGCCCACAGCGTGAGCGGCATCCCCAACCCGTAGGCGAACCAACCCCAGCCAGTGACGCCGACGAGGTCCGGTCGAATGGGGGCCCTGTGGTCGCCGAACTTATCGGCGAGACTGGCGAAGTTCTCTTGAGCTCGATCCAGGTTCAGGAAGATATCGTTGTGTGGACCTTCAGCCACCTGCGCGCCTTCGACTTTCACCCCATACGGGTAGAACGGGTTCCCGGTAAGAACCCAGTTGCGCACGTTCCAGTAGCCGCCGACGAAGAGCCCGACGGCGAGGAGACCAAGAAGAAGCGCTCTCTGCCCTCGCCTCGCAGCCCACAACGCCTGCCAGCCCGAACGCACCTCGCCCAGCGTTTGACCGGCGCCTCGTTTCGGCCAGCCGGCAACCAGCGCGATCAAGACCAGCCCGGGCAGAATATGGGCGATGTAGGCCTTGGTCCCCACCGCCAGAAGCAGCAGCAGCGCGGCCACCGTCGCTTGCCGGACCCGAATTCGGCCCGAGGCCTCCCGCAGTGCGAAATCCAGCCCGAACGCCAGCAGGGCCAGGTAGTAGCCGGCCATGTGCGGGTCGTTCTTGGTGCCTGTCACCGCGATCAGCAGCGCGGGCATGGATCCATAGGCCATGCCCGCCATCCAGGACGAGGGGCGGCTTGCCCCAAGGCTCCGCGAGGCGGCGTAGACCGCCAGGACGGCCATCACATAGGCCGGCAAGCCGGCCGCCTCGATGAACGCGTCGTGGTGAAGGAAGACCGCGAACCAGGCGGCGAGGACCTCGTAGTTGGCCGGAGTATAGATTCGCTCCATCGAGGTCTCGAACAGCTCGATTCGGCCGGTCTGAACCCAGTGGGCGACGTTGGTCAGGTGGTAGGTGAGGGAGTCCCATACGAATGGCGGCAGGGCCCAGATCAAGAACGCGAAGCGCAGCGCGCTGACGAGCAGCGCCAGCGCGGTGAGCCACTGCAGCCAGGTCGGCAAGGACCGCCACCAGCGACGGAGGTGGGTGGCAAACCCCTCGGCGTCCACACGGGCCCGGCCGAGCTCCCGCCGCGTGCCGGGAAGTCCGATCAAGGCTGCCAGTCCGAGGCCAGAAATACCCGCCAGATTGCTGGCTCTGAGGCCTCCGGCCAGGCCGACCGCAAGCAGAAAGAACGTGACCAGCAGCACGCTCAGACCGAGAAATCCGATGGCGTTCAGCGCAGGGCGGTCCGTTCGAACCCTGCGGTGAATGAGATAGGCGATGGCCAACACGAAGGCGGAGGCGATCAGCCAGGCCGCCAGGCCTAACATCAGGCTTGCGGTCGTCATCGGTTTGGGTCAGGGATCATGTGTTCAGGACCGGGCAGGAAAAACCACGGGTGTTCTAACCTGGCGCCAAGTATAACCGTCAGAACATGCTTCACTTGGCGGCCCTGAGCTTGCCGGAGGGGGCGCAGGTGCAAAACTCCACTCACACAAACGAATCCAACGCCCTGAGCCTGTCCTGAGCTC
>CAZFCJ010000211.1:0-4174 GCA_964517315.1 uncultured Anaerolineaceae bacterium
TGCGCGGACATGGCGCACACATGTCGTTCGAGGATGCAGTGGCCGACTTCCCGATCCACCGCATCAACGACCGTCCTCCTAATGTTCCATATACCCCCTGGCATGTCATCGAGCATCTGCGGATTTCCCAGGATGATATTCTCCAATTCATGGTCGAACCTGACTATGAGTCTCCGACATGGCCCCACGGGTACTGGCCGGCGCGTGACGAGCAAACCGACGAAGTCGGCTGGCACGAGTCGGTCCAGGCGTTTCGCAAGGATCTAGCGGAGATCCAGTCGATGGCGGCCGACCCAGAGCTGGAGCTGACCTCCGAAATCCCGCACGCACCGGGCTATACGTACCTACGCGAGTTCACGCTGGTGATCGACCACAACGCGTATCACGTCGGCGAGTTCGCGGTGCTGCGACAGGTCATGGGGACGTGGCCGGAGAGCCGGCAAACCTGACTGCATAGCAGGGCAGGATTACGCGGCGCTATTCGTAGCGCAGCGCGTCGATGGGGTCGAGTCTGGCGGCGCGGGTCGCGGGGTAGATGCCGAAGAACAAACCTACAGCGGCCGAGAAACCGGTCGCGAGCAGGACGGCCCCGGGCGAGAGCGTGGGCTGAAGCGAGGGCTCGAGGATTTCGATCAGCCTGGAACCCACGGCGCCCAGGGTGATGCCGAGCGCACCGCCGATCACGGCGAGCACAACGCTCTCAACCAGGAACTGGAGCAGGATGTCCCGGCGGCGGGCCCCCACCGCCTTGCGCAGGCCGATTTCGCGGGTCCGTTCGGTCACCGACACCAGCATGATGTTCATAATGCCGATGCCCCCGACGAGCAATGATATGGCGGCGATGGCGGCCAGGAATACGGTCAGCGCGCTCAGCACGCTGTCGGCCGAGGCCAGGATGTCGGCCTGGTTGATCACGGTGAAGTCATCCTCCTCCTCGGGCGAAAGATTGTGTCTTTGGCGCAGGATGAGCCGGACCTGCTCCGAGGCCGCTTCCGTTCGGTCCTCCGAGGCGGCCTGGGCGTAGATGACCGAGATCCGGTGTGCGCCCTCTCTGGTACGGGCCTGGAAGAGGCGAGTCTGGGCTGTTGACAGCGGGACGAAGACCACTGTGTCCTCGCTGCCGAATCCTGAGCCGCCCCGCTGCTCCATCACGCCGATGACCCGAAACGCGATTTCGTCGACACGGATTGTTTCCCCGATCGGATAGGCGTTCTCGGGGAACAGATCTTCCAGAACATCCGAACCGAGCACCGCCACCCTCGAGGCCGCCACCTGATCGCTGGGGTCGATGAAGCGGCCGATGCTCACCTGGGCGTCCTGGCGCAGCTGCAGGTAGTCAGGCGTCACGCCGGAGACGCTGAACAGTTTGCTCTCCCGACCGAAGCTGACCGTCGCCCCGCCGGTGAGCTCGCCGGTCACGGCCAACAAATCGGGCGCCGCGAGCGGATCGCGTAGGGCGCCCACATCGGCGTTGGTCAGCGGCTCGCCACCGCTGGCGGCTGAGCCGCCCCCGCCGCGGTTGCTCTGGAAGTTGCCGGAGGCCACGAAGAGAAGATTCGAGCCGATACTCCGGAACTGATCCTTGACGAACTCCTCGACCGCGGTTCCGGCCGACATCAGCGTGATCACCGCCCCGACACCGATGATGATCCCGAGCATGGTGAGGGCTGAACGAAGTTTGTTCGCTCTGAGCGAGCGGAACGCAATGCGAACGCTTTCGATGAGGCTCATCGGCCCGTCGCCATCATTCCATCTTCGACGGACATTCCGGAGGGGCGTTCCGTCTCTCCCGCCACGTAGGGGTCATCCACTCGGCTGTCCTCGACGATGCGACCGTCTTGAAGGCGAACAATGCGCCGAGTGTGGCGAGCGATGAAGGGGTCGTGGGTCACAATAAGTACGGTAATGCCTTGCTGCTCGTTCAAATCCTGCAGAATGTGCATGACCTCTACGCCGGAGTCGGTATCCAGGTTTCCGGTGGGCTCGTCGGCCAGGATGATGGAAGGCTGGTTCACCAGTGCACGGGCGATGGCGACCCGCTGCTGCTGGCCGCCGGAGAGTTCGTTGGGCTGGTGATCGAGGCGGGCGCCGAGCCCAACGGCTTCCAGCGCCTCCTGAGCTCGCCTTCGCCGTTCGGCTGGACTTACCCCGGCGTAGATGAGCGGGAGCTTGCAGTTGCCGAGCGCAGTCGTGCGGGCGAGCAGATTGAAGGTCTGGAACACGAAACCGATCTTTCGGTTGCGAATGGCGGCCAGCAGGTCATCTCCCATTTCCTCGACGGGCTCGCCGTCAAGCAGGTACTCGCCGCCGGTGGGGCGGTCGAGGCAGCCGAGAATGTTCATGAGAGTCGACTTCCCCGAGCCCGAGGGTCCCATGACGGTGAGCAGCTCGCCGCGCTCGACGTTGAACGTCACCCCGCGCAGCGCCCGCACGGGGACATCGCCGAGCTTATAGGTCCTTTCGAGGGCGCGAACGTCCATGATCGGGGCCATTTCTCAGCCTTCCCCTCCGAATGGACCGGGAAAGGAGTTGGGCTCGTCGGTCGTTGAGCCGAGGACGACATCGCCAGCCTGCAGCCCCTCCACCACTTCGCTGACGTTCTCATTGCGCAGTCCAAGGCTGATTTCCCGTCGTGCCGCGCCCTCCGCCGTCTGAACCATGACGAAGACTTGGTCGGTGTCGGGGTCGAAACGCAGCCCCCAGTTGGGGATCAACAGCGCCCCCTCTTTGCGCTCGACCCGGATGTTGACGACGGCGGTCATACCGATCCGTGCGCGTTCGTCAACGGAGGTCAGCGCGACCCGGACCGGGTACTCGGTGGCGGTTCCGCTGAGCTCGGGAAAGAGGTCGATCTGCGCCACCTCGCCTTGGAATGTGACCTCGGGCAACGCATCGAGCGTCAGGCTGGCCGGCTGACCAACTTCGATGGAGGCGATGTCGAGCTCGTCGATCGCCGTTTCGACGTGCAGCTGGTCGGTGTCGGCGACGACGATCGCGGGCTGTCCGGGGGTGACGCTATCGCCGACGCTGTAGTAGACGGCCAATACGGTGCCGTCGAACGGCGCCGTGAGCTTGAACTGCTCGACGCGCGCCTCGGCCGCCCGCAGCCGAGCCTGGGCGGCGGCCAGCTCATCGGGATCGGGGCCCTCTTCCAGGCGCTCCACCCGCTCCCGTGCGTGGGCCGCCTGGGCCTCGGCCACCGCTACGTTGGCCTCCAATTGGGCCTGTTCGATGTCGGTTGGTTCGCCTTTGTACCAATTCAGGCTCGCCAGGGCCGCCCGCCGTTCGTCGCGCGCGGCGGTCAAATTCGCCAGCGCCTGAGCTCGTCCAGGGTCGTCGGCCGGGCGGTGCTCCACCCTGTTGAAGGCGGCTTGGGCCCGGTCGACCTTCTCCTCCGCCAGTGTCAATCTGGCCTCGGCCGCCTCGATCGTGTTCTCGGTGGCTCGATTGCCGGGCTGGTTCACGCGCAAGCGATATGCGGCGTTGTCGAGCGCCTCTCTGGCGTCGGCCAGGGATTTGCGCGCCTCGGCCAATTGAAGCTCTTGGTTTGTCGGATCCAGAAGTTCCTCCAGCGCCTGTTCGGCCTGAAGCCGTTCGACCTCGGCGCTGAGCAGGCTGGGATCCAACGATGCCGGATCGAGCTCGATCAGGACCTCGCCGCGTTCGACCCCCTGGCCCACCACTGCGCGCACGTCGGCGACATTGCCGCTCGCGGTGAACGAGAGCTCCGCATGAGACGTTGCTTCGAGCTCCCCCGTCCCGGCCACGGTGACTTCGATGGTGTCCCGTTCGACCGTGGCGGTTCTGGCGGCCTGGTCCCGGGAGGGATCGCCCTCCGAGCGGGCCACGAAGAACCAGTAGCCAGCAGCGGCCAGCGCGAGGATTCCCGCGAACACAAGGAGATTCCTGCGTTTGAACAAGTTCATACCTCCTACAGGCTTTGTTCTGGGCCTTCGGGACTCACGACGAACGCGTCAGGATCCATGCCTGATTGGGCCATTTTCTCGATGACCACGTCGCTCAAGATGTCCAACCCGAGCATGAGCTGTTCGCGTTCACCATCCTCGAGCTTCTCCAGGGCTTCGGCCAGCCAAGCCTGCGCCTGTGCGTGCATGTCCTTCAGCACGGCCTTTCCGCGCGGGGTGATTTCGGCAAGCACCACGCGCCCGTCTTC
>CAZFCJ010000212.1:0-4150 GCA_964517315.1 uncultured Anaerolineaceae bacterium
TCTTCGTGTTGATTGTTTTGGTAACTGGATGACCGGAAACTGGGAACCCGTTACTCGTTGCCCGTTATCCGGGATCCGGGGATTTAACCACAAAGACGCAAAGGGGCCGCTTGGCATTTTCATAGATTTCGGTTCCAACGATTGGAGAAGATTTCAAGTGAAGCCATGCTCTACACACGGCAATGAGCGAGTCCGGGCTAGTGGCCACGAGCTGGATGCTGAAGGCCCAGGCCGGGGGCCTGGGCCTTCTTGCGACCACCCCCCTTCCATGCTACACTGTGCGCCGTACGGTGGATGCGCTCTCACGGGAGAGCGCCTTTTTGTGTGCGGGGCTTCGGGTGGCTGGCAGATCGGGGGGCTCAGAGGCTGGCCCAGTCGTCGGGAAGGCTATACGCTTCGGCCGGCAGAAAAGGGACCAGCCGAGCGAACTCCATCCCGCGCGCGGTCCCATGAGAAGGAAGAAACGGGTTCCTGATGAGCATCGTTCTCACTGGCTCGATTGCCTTCGACTATCTCATGTCCTTTCCGGGCCGTTTTCAAGATCACATTCTGCCCGACCGTTTGGACCGATTGAGCCTCTCATTCTTGGTTGACTCGATGGTGCGCAGGCGCGGCGGCATCGCCGCTAACATCGCTTATACGCTGGCTCTGCTCGGCGAACGGCCCAGAGTGATGGCCACCGTCGGCCAGGACTTCCATGAATACCGCGAGTTCCTTGAGCAGGCCGGGGTGGACACGTCGGCCATTCAGGTCGAACCCGACTTGTTCACAGCATCGTTTTTCGTGAACACGGACGAGAACAACGCCCAGATCGCCAGCTTTTACGCCGGTGCCATGGCCCGCGCCGCCAAACTTCGCTTCTCCGACCTGCCAGAGCAGCCGGAGCTTGTCGTCATCTCGGCCAATGACCCGCAGGCGATGCGCGTCTACGCGCAGGAGTGCCTCAACCTCCGCATTCCATATGCCTACGATCCGAGCCAGCAGACGGTGCGGCTGGATCCGGAGATTTTGCGCGAGGGCATCGAGGGCGCGCAGTCCATTTTCGTGAACGACTATGAATTTGAGCTGATCCGGGAGAAGACCGGGATGGACGCCAAGGCCATGCTCGAGTCATCCGAATTCATCGTGGTCACCAAGGCCGAACGGGGATCGGAAGTCCATACGCCCGAAGGGCGCATCGACATCGAGCCCGTACCTCCCGATCGGATCAAGGACCCTACCGGTGTGGGGGACGCCTACCGGGCCGGGTTCTTCAAGGGCTACCTTGCAGGACTGGCCCTTGAGCGATGCGGTCAGATCGGTTCCATGGCCGCCACATTCTGCCTTGAGCACGACGGGCCCCAGGGGCATGCCTTCGATCCCGAAGGCTTTCTGCACCGCTTCCGCGAGCATTTCGACGACCAGGGGGACTTGGAAGGTCTCGAATGACCGACCGGCAAGCCGTGCGCACGCTCCTCGAAACGGACCGCGTTTGGTGCGCCTACGCGCTCGCCGACTTGGATCCCGCCCACGCCAAGGACGCGGTGTGGCACCTTGCCACCGAGGCCGTCGTTCTCCAATACCAGGGCTTCCAACCCCCGGTGCTGTTCGCACACGGGGATCCGGCCCAAGTGGGGCGCCTGTTCCAGCGGATCCCGGGCGGCGCGGTGGAATTCGGCTTGATGGGCAGCCACCGGGTGCTCCTGGAAGATCGCCTGCGGCCCAAACACGAAAAGAAAGTTTGGCGCATGGTCCTCCAGCCGGAAAGCTTTCCCGGCGGCGGTCAGGCGGCTGCTCCCTTGGGGCCGGACGATCTTCCCGCCATCCGCCGCTTGATGGACGACTACAACGACCGGCCCGACGCGTTCAGCCCACAGCAGCTCCACGACGGAGCCTTCTTCGGGATTTGGCGGGGGGACGATTTGATCTCCATGGCGGGGACCCATGTGGTCTCCGAGCAGATGGACGTGGCCGCGGTGGGCAATGTGTTCACCCATCCGGCCCATCGGGGGCGCGGCCACGCGCGGGCGACGAGCGCGGCCGTGGTCGAGGAACTGATGGCGCGCAGCCTGGCCACGATCGTCCTCAACGTGGCTATGGACAATCGACCGGCGCTTAAGCTGTACGAATCCCTGGGATTCTTTCCCTTCTGCGGCTACTATGAGGGCATCGGGGAGCTTGACCCGCCACCTGATCATCACAAGACCCAAGCTAACGGAGTAAATGATGTCCGAACAATATGATGTAAAAGATCTCAGCCTCGCGGAGGCCGGCCGACACCGGATCGAATGGGCTGAATTGGAGATGCCTGTCCTGCGTCAGGTGCGGGACCGCTTCGCACAAGAGCGGCCGCTCAGCGATCTGCGCATCTCTGCCTGTCTGCACGTGACGACGGAGACCGCCAGCCTGATGCGGACCCTGCAGGCTGGCGGCGCCGACGTGGTGCTCTGCGCCTCGAATCCGCTCTCGACCCAGGACGACGTGGCAGCCTCACTCGTCAGCCACTTCGAGATCCCGGTGTACGCCATCAAAGGCGAGGACGACGAGACCTACTACGACCACATCCGGGCCGCTCTCGATCATCGCCCACAGATGACCATGGACGACGGTGCCGATCTGGTGAGCGTCCTGCACAAGGAGCGGCGTGACCAGCTCAGCGAGGTGGTGGGAGGCACCGAGGAGACGACCACCGGGGTGATCCGCCTGCGGGCCATGGCCGAACAAGGGGCGCTGGAATTCCCCATCCTGGCGGTCAACGACTCGATGACCAAGCACTTCTTCGACAACCGCTACGGCACCGGTCAGTCGACGATCGACGGGATCATCCGCGCCACCAACATCCTGCTGGCCGGGAAGAATTTCGTCGTTGCCGGCTACGGTTGGTGCGGCCGCGGCCTGGCCATGCGGGCCCGAGGCATGGGCGCCAACGTCATCGTCACCGAGATCGATCCGCTCGCCGCGCTCGAAGCGGTGATGGACGGCTTCCGGGTCATGCCCATGGCAGAAGCGGCCTCGATCGGCGACATTTTCTGCACCCTGACGGGGGATCTCAACGTGATCGACCAGCGCCATTTCGAGGAGATGAAAGACGGCGCCATCGTCGCCAATTCCGGACATTTCAACGTGGAGATCAACATCCCGGCCCTGGAGGAGATGGCCAGCGAGAAACGCCGCGTGCGCGAGTTCGTGGACCAATACACCCTGACCGACGGCCGGCGCATCAGCCTGCTCGGCGAGGGCCGACTGGTAAACCTCGCCGCCGCCGAAGGCCACCCGGCCAGCGTGATGGACATGTCGTTCGCCAACCAGTCTCTAGGCGCTGAGTACCTCCTCCGCAACGGCGACAGCCTTGACCGTTCCGTGCACCTCATCCCGGAGGAGATCGACCGGGAGATCGCCCGGCTGAAGCTCGAGGCGATGGGCGTGGAGATCGACGTGCTTACCGAGGAGCAAGCGCGCTATTTGGCGTCTTGGGAAGAAGGAACTTAAGATCTAACCACATAAACACGAAGGGCACGAAGGCATGCCTACAAGAACACAAAGGAGATCAAATTGAGTCCTTGAGTCTTCGTGTAATTTCTTTTGGTAACTGGTTGACTGGAGACTGGGGATGCGTTACTCGTTACCCGTTATCCGGGATCCGGAGCCCTCATCACTCGCCCTTCAGGATAACTGCCACGCGCCCGCCACCCGTCAATGAATGAGGTAAAAATCTCTGTGGTGAATCCGGTAATCAATGACCAGCAACTAGTTGACTGGGACCAGGGATCCTTGTCTGGGCTTGGTGCTGGATGCTGATAGCTGAGAGCTGATAGCTAATAGCCAGAGGCAGTCTTGACTCAGCGCCCAGTGCTAGACGCTGATTGGTTTCAGGCTTCCGCGGTCTCGACCTCCTCTTCGTACTCGTCTTCCCCTTGGCTGTACTCCTCGTCGTCGTACTCGCCAAGCGGCGTGAGCTCTGCGGCCTCACGGATCTGCGCTTCCAATTTTTCGGCGAACTCGGGGTTTTCCTTCAGGTATTCTTTCGTGTTTTCGCGGCCTTGGGCCAGGGTGTCTTCACCGTAAGCATAGTAGGAGCCCCGCTTTTCCAGGATGCCGAGCTCGACGCCGATCTCGATCAAATCGGCCACCCGTGAGATGCCCTCGTTGTACATGATGTCGAACTCCGCCA